>DASXEJ010000192.1 GCA_036490175.1 Pirellulales bacterium
ATCCATTGCCATTGTCCGTCCGTCAAATCGCTGGGATAATTCGCACTCATTGTTACGGCTCCGTCTTCCTTGACTTGAGAACCAAGAGGGCGGAGTCGTAACGTTTTTCATCGATTCAGGCAATTTGAAGACTTGTTCTAACCGAGACATTAGCCCGTGAGGCCAACATTCGGCGAGGCGACCGCGTGTTGGATGTCGGCTGCGGAATGGGTTCTTCGTCAATCCACCTGGCTTCTCATTTCGCCTGCGACGTTACTGGGGTCACGATTAGCCCCGTACAGCGCCAATGGGCGCAATGTGCCGCGCGTTGGCATCATGTCGCCGGGCGAGCCAAGTTTCTTTGCGCGGATGCCGAACAGGTGGCATTTGATTCGCAAGCCTTCGATGTGGTATGGAGCATCGAATGCACCGAGCACCTCTTCGACAAGCGACAGTTCTTTCAGCGCGTGGCACAATGGTTACGGTTAGGCGGACGGGTTGCCATTTGCGCATGGTTAGCTGGCAGCTCGTGCGATTCAGACATGATGTCGCGTGTGCATCGCGTCTGAGAGGGCTTCTTCTGTCCTTCGCTCGGCACCGCGGAGGATTACACAACCTGGATGCAAAACTCCGGCTTGATGTCGGTTCGGTTCCAGGACTGGACTTCGGCCGTGACGCGCACCTGGGAAATCTGTCAAGAGCGAGTGCGCCGCAGTGGTGTGCGATGGCTGGCCCGCGCCGTCGATGCCAATAGTGTGCTATTCCTTGATCGGTTCGACGCGATTCTTCAAGCGTATCGTACCGGTGCGATGCAGAATGGATGCTTCATCGCCGAGCGTACTCTCTAGTTAAAAGCGAGCATGGATGCGTCGCATTGCTGGCCTTACCTTTGGTATCGCCACACACGTCTTGTTTGCCGTGACGGTGTGGCATTTGTTTTGGTTCCTAAAGGGATCGACGACACCGACGGATGCGTACGGCAGCATGCGGGTCGATGCGCTGCTAGCGCTGCAGTTCACAGTGCCACACAGCCTGTTGCTGCTGCCGGCGGTGCGCAACCGTTTGAGGCGCGTGATTCCATCGGCATTTTATGGATGCTACTATTGTGTTGTCACCTGCCTGACCTTGCTGCTGATGATCGCCAGCTGGCAACCGTGCTCAACCATAATCTGGCAGGCGTCAGGCATCGGCCAGACGGCGCTCACGATAGGTTTCTTCGCATCTTGGATTGCGATCCTCTACAGCCTGAGTTTGACGGGGCTGGGCTACCAAACCGGCTGGACGCCATGGTGGCATTGGCTTCGTGGCACTCCTCTACCGCAACGGCGCTTTGAACCGACGGGTGCATACAGGCTGCTAAGGCACCCGGTGTATCTCAGTTTTATCGGTCTCATCTGGTTTACACCGCTGATGACGATCGATCGCGCGATCCTGGCGGGTGTTTGGACCTCGTACATTTTTCTAGGTAGTTCGCTCAAGGACCGTCGGCTGACTTTCTACCTGGGAGACAGCTATCGCCGATATAAGGCATCCGTTCCCGGGTATCCGGGTGTGCCCTGGGGACCGCTGGCGCGCCGGCCGTTACAGGCTTTGGCGCGAAATCCGTCTGGGAATAAAGAGCGATCCGACGTACCTTCTCGCAGGGCTGCATAGAGGCCTGGGTCGATGCCCCTTCATAAACGCCGCTTTCAACTACTCTTGATTTATGCGCTATGCCTGTTGCCCGTCGTTGCTGACGGTGCTCGTCAAGCGCTGCGCACCAACGCGAACTCGCCGTTAGAGTGGGTTCCCGCCTCGTTTCGGCCGCGGCAAGAGTACGAGCGGTTTCGCAGCGATTTCGGTTCGGGCGAAGTGCTGATCGTCAGTTGGGCGGGTTGCACGATCGATTCGCCGGCGCTGGCACTATTGAGCAAAAGCCTGCACCGTCCTGACTTGTTCAGCGATAGTGCCGGAAAGCCATACATTGCCCAAGTGATCTTGTGGTCCAGATGCGATCGCGGGGCTCGTGGCGCCCCCCTTGCGGCTAAAACAGGTCGATGCCAAACAACGTTTGCGCGGCACGCTGCTCGGACCTGATGGGGAGACGACCTGCGCCGTCGTAACGCTCACGCCGGCAGGACTGGCCGATCGTGCCCACGTGGTGGATTTGATTCGCGCCGGACTCAGCAAGCATTGCCAGGTGCCATACGACGCGCAACATCTGGCCGGTCCCGTCATGGACGGATTGATGGTCGATCGAGCCAGTCATACGGCGCTCGATCGTTTCGCGGTGCCGTCGGCGCTTTGCGTGTTCTTACTGTGCTGGTGGTGCTTGAAGTGGCTGCCCGGGGCGATTCTGGTCTTTGGGTTATCCCTGTACTGCGAAGGCGCGACGCTGGCGTTGATCCACATTTGTGGCGACCAGGTGAGCGCCCTGTTGATCGTGCTCCCTCCGTTGATCCAGGTGGTAACAGTCTCGGGCGGCATTCATCTAATCAACTATTACCTGGACGCACGTAAGTCACACAGTCCCGAAGAGGCCGCCTGGCGCGCATTGCACATGGGCTGGCTGCCTTGCGTATTGGCCGCGGCGACAACTGCGATCGGCCTCGGATCTTTGGTGGTCAGTCAGTTGGCGCCGATCCGTAGTTTTGGCGCATATGGCGCAATCGGCGTCCTACTAACGTTGGGCGTCGTTCTGGCGTTTCTGCCAGGCACGCTGGCCGCGTGGAAACCCAAGAGCCTGAGTGTGGGCGGACCCCAAAATGTCGACGGCTCACACACCCGCAGTCAAGCGTGGGATTCGCTCAGCGGCATGGTCATGCGCTATCATCTATTGATCGTGGTCGGATCGGTCCTGCTGATGGCGGGAGGCGGTTGGGGAATTCAGTGGCTCACCACGTCAGTACACATTCAGACGTTGTTCGGCCGCCACAGCCGCATTCTAGAAGACTATGCCTGGATCGAAGAACACGTCGGTCCCTTGGTCCCCGTCGAAGTGGTTCTCGATTTTGCGCATGATTGTCCACTGTCTTTGCCAGATCGATACCATCTGGTCGAACGGGCAAGAGACGAGTTGCGCGGCGTTGCGGATGTGCGGGATACCATGTCGTGCGTAAACTTCATGCCGACCGTGCCCGCCGATATCGACCAGACAAGTGCCGAATACCGCGATTTTCTGCAGGACTTTCTCAGCGAGGCACGTCCCTATTTTGTGAGGCACCGTTACCTGCACGAAACCAGGATGTCTCAACAGTGGCGCCTGACGGCCTTCACCAGCGCGCTAGGCAACATCGATTATGCGGACGTCTTGACGACAATCCGCGAACGGATCGCCGGACGGGGTGGCATAGTCAACCCATCGGCCGGGATTAGCTGTCGGGTGACCGGCATCATGCCGCTGGTCCATGAGATTCAGCGGGCACTGAAGCGTGATTTATTTACCAGCTTCTTGTCCGATTTTGCCATGATCACAATCGTCATGACAATCGCCCAAGGAGGCATCCTGACAGGGATCGTGGCCATGATATCGAACTTTTTTCCGACAGTGCTGATGTTCGGCCTGTTGGGGTGGCTCGAAATTCCCCTGGATATCGGCTCCGTAATGACGGCCAGCGTTGCCTTGGGGATCGCGATCGACGACACGTTTCACTATCTGACGTTTTTCCGCAGAGGCTTGGAGGCCGGACAATCGCGTCGCGATGCGGCCCAAGCCGCGCATCAACATTGCGGCCTCGCCATGGTGCAAAGCTCGCTCATCTGCGGGCTTGGGATGCTGGTGTTCGTCTTCAGCGACTTCCTACCCTCCAGTCGTTTTGCGTGGATGCTCCTTGCGCTATTGATGGTGGGACTGGCAGCGAATCTCGTGCTGTTGCCAGCGCTGGTAATTGGCCCCTTGGGAAAACTGTTCGAGGCTCAGTATCCGCGAAAGGATGCGACGGCACCAACCACACTGCCAATTCGTCGGCCGCCCGAGCGAATGGCCACCTGAGCTTCAGTTAGCAGCCGATGCGGCATGTGAAACGGCGGGCGACAAAAGTCAGACGTGAAGTGCCCGACGGCAAGCCGGTTGCTGGCATCACCCGCCAGCGTCCGAGGGATCAGCGCGTTTTGCCAGTCGCGGCGGGTGGCTCAGTCGTCAATTCCGACGGTGGTCCTTCCAGAATACGCTGTAAGTCGGCTCGGCTCAGCCGGTAGATGAGAATCGAGTAATTGATTTCGGCATCCGGCTCGCGCCCGCGCAGGTAGCTACAAAGCCGTGCGAAAGAGGCCGTGTGAAATGACGTTATCATTTGGCTGACCCCGTCCTGGCCACCGGACTGGTCCAAGAACCTCTGTCGCGCCAATGGATCGTTGCCGGTGCGGTTATAATTGATGAGATTCGCGCGTAACTGCTGGTAAACCTTTTCGTAACCAGGATTCCAACGACGCGGAAAGGCCGTATAGGCCGACTGCAACATCGTGGCGCTAATGCAGTACGTCCCCTCATCGAAGCGCTTCGGAACGACTTCGGCCAGGGCGGCGCCGGACGGCAGCCAGGTCGCGTCGATTCCATAGTATTTGGGACTGCCCATGCCGAAGTACGACAAGTAGACCTTGTTTGGCGACTTGTCGAGTCCCTGGTCCGTCAACCACTTCCCGAGCGCGGGCAGATCTTGCCCCCAATCGAGCGAACTGTCGACGAGGTGACGATAGGCGTACTTTTGCCCACCAATCGATTGATTGAAATACGTCAAATAATTGGGCCATTGCCAGAGGGATTCCAGGACAAACAGACCGACGCAACCGAGCGAGATCAGGGCCAGAGCGGGATGTCGCCGCGAATTCAACCAATTTGTTGACCCATTGCCAGGCTGCGAGTCTTCCGGCGCGCTCGTCGAAGATGACTTAATCGCTTTGCCAGCGACAAGCCGAGATAACCACAGCGCGGAGCCGCCGGCCAGAATGATCATGGCTGGATATGTGGGCAGAAGGTGCCGGTGGCCGATATTCAGATGACTTGTGATAGCGAACGCCCAATAGACCAGAAACAACGACCACAATGGGGCGGCCCGATACAGCCCGGCGATCATTCGCGCGCGGTGCTGACGCGGTGAACGATCGTCGGTAGTCTGCCATGAATTCCAGATGGCAATCATGGCCAGCACCAACAATATCAGTAGCGTCAAAGGAGTCTTGACCAGCAGGCAGTAGGGAAAAAATTGCGGCCAACCCGTGGTACTGAACTCTCCATTGAGAAAGGCCTGCCGCCCCTGGGCAAAATATCGCGCGTAGGCAAAGCCGTACAAATAGGCCTCGGGCAGGAAATGCAGTTCTCGCGACGTGACGATGAACTGATCAATCACGCTACCGTCGTTTTCGAGCAACGTGTCCCAGCTCGGCTGCATGGTATCGACCACAACGGGTTGTTCTCCCGACGAATCGACGGCCGTCATCGCCGGATGAAACATCTCATAGCGGAAGTTGTAGCACGCCCAAATCACGATCCATACCACGATCGCATGAATGCCCAATACCGCCAGATGCGCGAGCAGCCGACGACGGCGCGCATGAATCTGGCACGCTGTCTTTCCCCACGAAACGATTAGCGGTTGCCGCGACGCAATCTGCACGCCTACCAGCAGGGCGCCGACGATAATAATCATTGGCGCAGAGAACTTGGCGACGAACAGGCCCGCCATAACCAAAGCGCTGAGGAACACTTTCTGCCACGTTACGCGGTGCAAGACCGACCACAGGCAGGCCACCGCGGCAGTGAAAAACAAGGCGGCCGTCATGTCAGAGGTAGCGAGAGCCCCGTTCGCGAGCAACGTCGGGCAGAACACATACAACGTCAAGCTGATAAACGCCGCCGTCAGGCCCAAAAGCCGACGCGTCCAACCAAATACAAGCGCGCCAAGCACGACTCCTAATACGGCGATCATCGCTCGACCGCGCCGCAGGATGTCGTCAGCTTCATTCCCCATCAAATACAGGAATCGAGGAGCGATCGATTCTTTTAACGACGTTCGCCACGATTGATCGTCGAGGCTAGAAAACTGGTAGTCCCCGAACAATAGCGGCAGCGCAGCCCATCGCTGTGGCAGATTGCCGTTTTCTGGATGGATGCGAAAGTCGCCGAACTTCCAATACGTGTATCCACCTGCCAGATGGTACGGCTCGTCGAAGGTAGTGCATTTTTCCGCGACGGCCGTCAGCGCCAAGATAAAGTAGCACGCGAGCAACGCTCCAGCCGCGGCCACTTGCCAGGTAGCGAGTCGGCCGACCGGGACGGCCGCGGTCGCCTCCTCCGTTATCGCCCTTTGAGCTGTCACGCGATCGCTCCGATTGCACGTAGTGCAAACGTCGCGGTCGCTTGACGACCCACCCTAGGGACCTCTCCACTTTGCCGCTCGGGAGTAACTGATGTTCGCCTTGCGGTCCGACTACGATTCATCGTCACTCGCCCAAGAATCAATCGACGCGATATTAGGAGTACACCATCCGAAATCAACGACGGGTGCAGCGTTAGCCCCACTTTAACTAGAGACGCCTCCTCAGACAACTGAGTGCAGCGGCCGCGCACCAATCATGAACGCCCAACGATTTCCGAATCACTTCAGTTTCTCGCCCGCCGCTTGAGTGCGGTCCGTTGACTTCTAGTACGATTGTCTTGGTATTCGACGGTGCGAGCGTACGATAACGTCAGGACACATTGCTAGGAGTGGAAAGTCATGGACTATGTGCGACTCGGATCGACGGGATTGAAAGTCTCTCGCTTGTGCCTCGGTACGATGACCTACGGCACCAATCGTTGGCGCGAATGGGTGCTAGAGGAAGAAGAGGGGCGTCCGTTTATTCGCCGCGCCTTGGAACTTGGTATCAACTTCTTCGATACGGCTGACATGTATTCACTCGGCGCAAGCGAAGAGATACTTGGGCGGGCCATGCGAGACTTCGGCCCGGCGCGCGACCAGGTCGTTCTCGCGACCAAGGTTTTCAACCCGATGAGCGATGCGCCCAACGACAGCGGCCTCTCTCGCAAGCACATCATGCATTCGATCGACGAGAGTCTACGACGACTGCAAACCGACCATGTCGATCTCTACCAGATCCACCGTTTCGATCACGCAACGCCGATTGAGGAAACCCTGCAGGCGCTGCACGACGTAGTCAAGGCGGGCAAGGCACTCTATATCGGGGCTTCGTCGATGTACGCCTGGCAGTTTGCCAAGATGCTCTTCACCGCCGACGCGATGGGTGTGACACGCTTTGTGACCATGCAGAATCACTACAACCTTGTCTACCGCGAAGAGGAACGGGAGATGATCCCTTTCTGCCGGGACCAGGGCATCGGCCTGATTCCGTGGAGCCCATTAGCGCGGGGATTCCTGGCCGGAAATCGCCGCAAAGAGGACTTCGGAGAGTCGCTCCGTGCCAAAACCGACGACTTCGGCCAACGACTTTATTACAAAGATTCTGACTTTCGGGTCGTCGAGCGAGTGAGCCAAATTGCCCAACGGCGAGGAATCCACAATGCACAAGTGGCACTCGCTTGGGTACTCGCACAGCCCGGTGTCACAGCGCCCATCGTGGGGGCGAGTAAGATGCAACATCTTGACGACGCCGTGGCAGCACTGGGTGTCCAACTGGACGCTAAAGAGCTAAAGTCGCTTGCCGAGCCGTACGAAGTCCATCCCGTGCTCGGACATTCGTAATGCAGAGCGTTTTTCCGGTATTGCCGCCACAAACGGACGATCGAGAGTATTCTAGCTTTCACGCGAGGATGAACCGTGTTACGCCGCAGCGCGATAGTAACGAGTATTTTGGTAGCTTTATTGCTGGCAACAGCCCAGCGTCACACTTCCTTCGCGCAGCAGACATCTGTCGCCCCGCGCGCTGCTGCGAATAAAACGCTGCCTTTGCCAGGAGAGACGTTCACAGTTAATAGGAACGAGGCATTTTTGATCCTGCCCCCGGCGGCCGCAGATAAACGCCCGATTCCGTGGGTGTGGTACGCACCGACACTCGCCGGATTGCCCGGTGACTCCGAACGTTGGATGTTCGAACGGTTCGTGGCCGCAGGGATTGGCATCGCTGGGATTGACGTAGGAGAATCCTACGGCAGCCCAGATGGCCAGACGAAATACACGCGATTTTACGAGACTTTGGTAAACGAGCGCGGATTTTCTCCTCTGCCCGTGCTGCTGGGACGCAGCCGTGGAGGATTAATGTTGCTTTGCTGGGCCTGTGAGAACGCCGATAAGGTCAGCGGCATCGCGGGCATTTATCCCGTCTGCAATATCGCCAGTTATCCGGGCGTTGCAAAGGCGGCAGGCGCGTATGGTCTGACGGCCGACGACCTACAGTCGAAACTCTCCCGATTCAATCCACCCGATCGCCTGGAAGCTCTCGCGAAAGCGAAGGTGCCGCTGTTTGCCATTCACGGCGACGTCGATACTACAGTGCCGCTAGAGCACAATTCTGCCCTGATCGCCACGCGCTATGCCGCGCTGTCCGGAAAGATGGAACTTCTGGTTCCCAAAGGGCAAGGTCACAACATGTGGCCGGGGTTTTTCGAATGTCCGGAGCTAGTCGCGTTTGTGCTTCGAAATGCGCGCGCTCTGGATCAGTAAACAAAAGGGCTCGGATTGCCGATGGCGCGATCGTTAACGTGTAGCCCCCGGCATGGACAATTCATCGCCATCTCTGCCGGCCAAAAAACATTGACAGCGCAAGTCCGGACAGCACGGCCATCGTTAGAGTGGACGGCTCTGGAACGTTTGTCGTGAACGAAAACTCCGTGCGCAGGTCGAAGGCGACTGACGTCGAGCTTCCGCCAAAGTTATTTGTCGCGTCAATCTGTCGATTCGAGAACACGAGGTCGACGGTATAGTTGCTGGACGGAAGCAACGTATCCGCAGGCACCAGGGCATCGGTGAGCAAGTTTGTGCCCTGCGTCGTGAAGGCCACAGCTCCCGATTGGTCGAAAATCGTGAGAAACGTCAAAGGCGTGTTCGCGCCGGACGTGGTTTGAAAACCATTCCAGGAGATCAAGTTCGGCTGGAACACATCGAGATTCTGAAATAGTGAGTACGTGCCGCCAGTGTATTGCGGAACATTATTTGCGTACTGATCGGCAGAAATATCGATCGCTCCCGATTGCGATCCAAGCGTGCCGCCCGCAATTTGAAACGTATAGGTTGAATTTGGATACGCAAAATCCATCGCCGCCTTGCTCAGGAACAGTCCTTGATCACCGTCATACGTCAATCCGTCGTTGGAAGTCAGGTTAAGGGTGTTCTTAGGCGCCACAACCGAGACATTTGCAACATCGGATGGGTCGCTGACCGTCAAGCGCGGCACAAACGAATAGCCAGTCGGCACAGGTGCGCCGAGATCGCTCGATTGGGCAAAGAACTGGGTCTTGAAAGTCTCAAACAACGTCACGGTCGCGTGGCTTGTTCCAATTGCCGATTCAAGTATCAAAGCAGCGGCGGGCAAAACATACCATAATCTCATCGATGTATGACTCCAGGGCCACCCAAAGGGGCGGTGCAAATGCAGGGACAGAAATCGCCGAGGCTTACCACCGGCTGTCGCTGACGCGAACGAAAATTAGAGTGCCGAGCGACGGCATGTGGTGCGGCCCAACGGGCCGGGCGCGAAAGGTCGGCTTTTGCCTGTATTAGCTGGCCCAGAGTCGAAAGTGAGACTTGACAGATACAGGGCAAACTTAAGCGGCAGGTGCACGTGTGTCAACCAGGCTAAGCACCTCCCATGGGCCGATAAGTGACCCACGGCCGCGTTTTGAGACGGAGTGCTCGTTGGCCGACGAACGGGGCCGAATGTCCGGCGGGTTAATGCACTTCGTTTGAGTGAGTGGTTCTTCGGCAACTGCCAGCAACTTTCGCTTTGGCAGCCGTCGTCTTCCTGGTTGCCATTGCCCGCGCCCTCGGTCGTTGTGATAATTCGCCGGCACTATTGCGAAGCAGGTCTCGCTGATCTGCAAATGGGCATTACGGATTCGTAAAGCGCCTGTTTTTCAAACCGGCGAGGATCCATTGGGCGAATCCGATGGTTTCGATGTCGGCGTCGCGGCACAGCTCCGCGCATTTTGCCAGCAACGGATGATACCGAACCTAAATTGAGACCAGTTGTCTCCAACATCTTGGGAGAAGATTGCGTCGCGTTATCCTGCTCTCCGATCTTGGTCGAGCGTGGAGCACGCCTTCGATCGCAGTGGAATGTCGCTAAATGCCGTCTAGGTCGCGCGGCGAAGACGGGCAATAAGTAATAAAGCTCTGACCGCATAGAGTCCGTTGCCGACTATCGCGCAACACGCTGCCTTCGGCGTCATTCAATGCGTGGAATCAATGCAGACAGATAAAGTGAAACGTCAAACTAAATCGGGAGGTTCTCGTTGACTCTCGTGCAGGACCCGATCGATGCAAGTGGTGCGAAGGGTGTAGAGAACCGCTCACAAGAGCGGATCGTGCTGCTCACGTTGGCCGCGGTGCAATTCACCAGCATTGTCGACTTCATGGTCATCATGCCGTTGGGTCCGCAATTGATGCGCAGCCTGGAAATCGGGCCCGCACAGTTTGGCCTTGTCGTTTCCTCGTACACCCTGGCAGCAGGAATTGCTGGCCTGGTCGCATCATCGTTGGCCGATCGCTTTGGGCGCAAGGTGGCGTTTCTAGGACTCAACTCGGGTTTTTTAGTGGGCACACTGTTGTGCGGACTAGCGCCGACCTATACGACCTTAGTCTGGGCACGCCTTGCGACCGGTGCTTTTGGAGGCATCCTAGGGGGCATGGCTCTGGCAATTATCGGTGACGTGTTTCCAGAGGAGCGGCGCGGTCGCGCTACAGGCGCGCTCATGTCGGCTTTCGCCCTGGCTTCGGTCGTCGGGGTTCCCTTCGGCCTGTACTTGGGCACTCGCTTTGGCTGGCATGCACCATTTTTATTGCTGGCCGCGTTGGGATGTCCGGTGCTGGCGATTGCAGCGGTGACGCTGCCCCCGCTGCGTGGCCACATTTCCCAGGGCGCTGCGCAGCTGCACCCATTGCGACTTTTGATTGATACCTTCACCCTGCCCAATCACCTGAATGCGTTCGCACTGGTCGTGGCATTGATGTTCTCGGGCTTCAGCGTCTTTCCCTATGTCAGCACGTATCTGGTCAGCAATGTCGGTATGGCCGAAAGCAAATTGCCTCTGCTGTTTGTCGCTGGCGGCCTCCTGACCTTGATCACTTCACCACTGATTGGCAGGTTGGCGGATCGTTACGGCAAACTGCGCGTATTCCGCATCGTGGCGCCGGCGTCGGCCGTAATGACGTTGGTGGTCACGAATCTTGCTCCGGTGCCGACGGCAGTTGCGGTGGGCGTCGTGGCAGCCCTGATGGTCAGCAACTCAGGCCGCATGGTAGCCGCGATGGCTATGATTACCGGCAGCGTCACGCCGGCCCGTCGCGGCGGATTCATGAGCGCAAGCTCGTCGGTGCAACATCTGGCCGCTGGACTGGGCGCTTACCTCGGCGGGCTGATCATTGTCGAATCGACGGACAGGAGCCTGCAGAATTTCCCGATCGTGGGCGTGCTGTCGGCGATCGCGACTATTCTCAGCCTGTGGCTGGTCGGTCGCATCCGTCCAGCGACGGCCGAGTCCGAGTCATCGATCTCGGCGAACCAAGCTCTTGCCGCCGCAGCAGAAGCGATGTGCGATGCTACCGAGCCCGTAGTGTAATTAAAACACACCGCGACACTCTTCGGGTTATCTGCTCGGTCAGGTGACAATGCGCCTGAGGTGTTGGTCCGCAACGGCCTCAGCTCGGCGTGAACACGACGTCGACCCAATAGTTGCTGGATTGATAGGTCTGCGTGGGAAATCCTCCGGCCCCGTACATGTAAACGCCACCATTGGCGAGCGCCTGTAACGGGCCTGTCGTAACGGGCGAGGTAAAGTAAGATCGTGTCACCGAGTAGTGCCCGACGGTCGTGTGGTAGCTGGCGACGTAGGTCGTCCCGGACGTAACAGCGATGGGTGTGGCGAAGTTGACTTGCTGCCAGCCGCTGGCCCCCTCACTAGTGAATGTGGCGGTGGCCAAGAGCACGCCCGAACTCGACCACAGGCTGCCGATGTGGATGCCGGTATTGGTCGCACTCTTGTAGAATCGCACGCCCGTGATAAAGCCGTTCGAGGAGGCTGTGAACTTCACGCCTAGCTCGACCGCCTGCGTGTCGCCACTGTCGACGGTGGCGGGCGTGGCGGAGGCTGTAAACAAGCTCGAACTGGCCGGTTGGCTGGCCGTGGCGAACGTAGACGTATCGTTGGCCACCAGTGCGTTGCCGGCTATGTCCTTCACGCCGTTTGCTCCACCGGCAACCGTGATCGTATAGGTTGTGGCATAAGACAACGGACTGGTCGGGGTCAGCGTTGCGGTGTTGGTCGCGGCATTGTACGTGACCGTGACCGGGATCGTGACATTGCTGGAATTGCGTAGCGTGACGGTCGACGAAGTGATCGTCGCGGCATTCAGCGCTTCGCTGAAGCTGACCGTCAAGGGGGCGCTGGTCGCGACGTTTGTTGCGCCATTGGCCGGATTGAACGCAGTCACTGTCGGCGGCGTGGTGTCTGGCGCTGGCGGAGTCGTGCTGAATACGACGTCGACCCAGTAGTTGCTGGCTTGGAAGGATTGCGTCGGGAACCCGCCCGCTCCGTACAGATAGACTCCGCCGCTGGCTGGCACTTGCAGCGGGCCGCTGGTAACGGACGAAGCAAAATAGGACCGATTCACGGCGTAGTGGCCCGACGTCGTGTGGTAGCTGGCAACGTATGTTGTCCCAGCGGTCACGGCGACAGGCGTCGAAAAGAGGACCTGTTGCCAGCCGCTTCCGCCTTCGCCGGTGAAGGTCGCGGTGGCCAAAAGTGTGCCAGAGCTCGACCATAGGCTGCCGGTATGTGTACCGGTATTGGCAGAACTCTTGTAGTAGCGAATGCCGGTGATGTAACCGCTGGTGTTGGTCGTGAACTTGAC
>DASXEJ010000193.1 GCA_036490175.1 Pirellulales bacterium
GGTCTACGGCCCCGGCGGCGGGGTTGATTTGACGTCACCCGCCTTTGCCAGCCAATTCGTGAACGGGTTTGCGACGATCTCGCTTATGCAGGTGGAAACCAAAGGCGACGTCAGAATATCCGTCGATTTTCCGTCCGGGCAATACCTGTCATTCGGCCAGGCGACCTACGCACTTCCAGGCGTCGGGGTGCTCAATTTTGCCAGCCCCTCGCTCGTGGGCGCGAACTTCGTGCGCGTGCCGGAACCGAGCTCCTGCGTGCTGGCCGCACTGGGTCTTTGCGGAATGCTGATTGCACATCGCCGTCGCGCGAGGCGACGAACTACCGACGTATCGCAAGTGTGAATGGCATCGTTGTTTGAATTTCTCACGCTGGCTCCGTGGATGCGTTACAACCATGAGTTACTTCAAATGGCAAAACGAGTATTCCTCTCCGCGCTGCTTCTCATGACCTTCGGCATTTCGAGCCGGGGGGCAGAGCTGGTGGTGATGGCGGCCAATACCAATCCCGGGCTCGTTGGGGCCAGGACCTTTACTATCGGCGTGGTAATCACTACGGCGGATTTGCTGCGTCCGGGCGTCGGCGCTCACCCGACCCTGACGATCCACGATTTTGGTTTCCTGGCGGGGAATTCCGCTGGGCCAATTCAAGCTCCTGGCAGCACGAACGTGCCGGATATTCAAACCGCTTGGAATACGTTGGACGCAAACAGCCCTAGCAGCATTACTAACGGCGGTGCGGGGGGACCGAGTTTTCCGGCACCGAGTGGTACCCCCACGAACGAGGTGTACAGAGACAGTTGGTGGTACTCGAGCCCGACGGGTTCGCTGCAAGGTATCAATGGCTTCCTCTCGGACGGGTCGGCTGACACCGTGGGGACCGTGACCACGCATGACTTTGGGCAAGGTGTCTACGCGCAAGGACCCGGTGCCCTGGTCGGGACAACCGGTAATCTGTGGTCGCCCGTGGAGACGGGCGTCACCGACGGCCTGTCGTCCGGCGCCGCCATGGGATTCAGCGGCGTATTTGGTCCCAGTGGCGGCATCGATCTGACTTCGCCGCAAATCACCAGCCAATTCTCACCGGCGGGCACACTCATGATCCCCCTGATGCAAGTGGTCTCCAAAGGGCTTCTCTTTGCGACCAGCAATTACGACCAGGGGCAATACATTTCTATAGGGGGAATGACGCTCAACTTTGCCGGCGGAGACGAAAGCACGAACGCCGACCATCTGACCGGGGTACTGAACTTTCCGAACCCCCTCGGGGCACTCTTTATCGTTCCGGAGCCGGGTACGCAGACATTGGCAACGTTTGGCGTGCTAACTTTGATCTTCGCTTACTGGCGCGGTAAGCGATCGGTGCGGTAACAACTGTGTGGTACCGAGGTGCCACGCCACGTTGCCGGCGATGAGGCCTATTTCTTCGCGTCCGTCAATCTGGTGGCAAAGCGCACGCCGTATCCGTCGGGGTCGGCCACGGTGAAATCGCGCAGGCCGTAGTAACGGTTGCCGATCGGCGCAACGACACGCGCCTTGTTCTCTGCGCACAGCTTCCAGTGGCGATCAACGTCGGGCACCATCACGCGCGTGTTGGCGGCGGGAAAATCGGGCACAGGGGGCAGATTGCTGCGCTGGTCGACGAACAGCAGATGACCCTCCCAGGCTAGCTCGGCAAAATCCCCCTCTTTGCGCACTAGTTCAAACCCCAGGTCGCGGTAGAAGGCGACCGAGCGGTCGAGGTCACGGACGAAAATCTCGGCGACCAGTTGTTCTTTGGCGTCGATATAGGGCATCGGTTTGTCCGTTTCACAGGTGGTGGATGGTGCGGGTTCGTCATCACCAGTTGAGGCAACCAGAGCAAGCGCCTCTTCGTCTCTCGTCTCCTCATTGTCTCTTGAGTCTGCGATTCCACGTGGCGCTGCTTCGCCCTTGGTGGCGGCGGACGTTTTGTTCTCGCTTGTTCCCCAGTCCTGCGGCACGTCGACCGCGAGTTCTTTGACCAGGAAGGCGTAGCCATCGGCCGCTTCTTCGATCAGCTTGGTAGTGGGTGTGCCTGCACCGTGGCCGGCGCTGGTCTCGATGCGAATCAAAATCGGCCGCGGGCCGGCCTGCGCGGCTTGCAATGTCGCCGCGAACTTGAAGCTGTGTCCTGGCACCACGCGATCGTCATGATCGGCCGTGGTGACAAGCGTAGCCGGATAGTGGATGCCAGGCTTGATGTTGTGCAGCGGCGAGTAAGCCGAGAGCGTGGGAAAATCCTCGGCATTGTCGGCCGAACCGTATTCGCTGACCCAGGCCCAGCCAATGGTGAAGCGATGGAACCGCAGCATGTCCATCACGCCCACGCCGGGCAGCGCCGCACCGAACAGATCGGGGCGCTGCGTCAGCGCCGCGCCGACCAGCAGTCCGCCGTTCGACCGGCCGGCAATGGCTAGCTTTTCGCGCGAGGTGTACTTGTTGGCGGTCAACCACTCGGCGGCCGCCAGAAAATCATCGAAGACGTTTTGCTTCTGCGCCTTCATGCCAGCCTCGTGCCAGGCGCGGCCGTACTCGCCGCCGCCACGCAAGTTCGGCTGCGCGTAGATGCCGCCCATTTCGAGCCATACGAACCTGCCCGGCGAGAACGACGGCGTCAAAGAAATGTCGAACCCGCCATAGGCGAACAAGAATGTCGGGTTCGTACCGTCGAGCTTGGTATCCTTCCGACGCGTGATGAACATGGGGACACGCGTGCCGTCGCGGCTGGTGTAGAACACCTGTTCCGTCAGGTAACGGTCGGCCGCGAAATCCACCTTAGGCTGGCGGAAGACGGTACTCTTGCCCGTCGTGACGTCGTAGCGATAGATCGTCGGCGCCGCCAGAAAGCTGGTGAAGGAATAGAACAGCTCCTGGTCTTGCTGCCGCGCGTTGCCCAGGGCCACGGTGCCGATCTCGGCCAAGGGGATTTCACCCTGCGGCTGTCCTGACTTGTCGAACAACCGCACCTGGCTGTGCGCGTCTTGCAGATAGAGCGCGATCAACCGGTCGCCGACCAGGGAGACGGATTGCAGCACGTCTTGCTGCTCAGGAATGATCTCGTTCCAACCTTCGCGTCCTGGCTGTGTGCAATCGGCCGCCACGACCCGCTGCCGCGGCGCGTCGAAATCGGTGCGTAGAAAAAAAGTGTTGCCGTCGTTGCCGAGAAAGGCGTACTGCGCGTCGAAGCCCGTGATCCAAGGCACGACCTGAGCATCGGGCGTCGTCAGATCCAAATAAAACAGCTGATCTTTGATCTCGGACCCGCGCCAGACGCGGATCACGAGCCAGTGGCCATCGTCACTCACGTCACCATTAAAACCCCATTCTTTTTCGTCAGGGCGCTCATAGATCAACTTGTCTTCGGCCTGCGGCGTGCCGAGCCGGTGATAGAACAGCTTTTGAAAATAGTTGACGCCGGTCAGCCTTGTCTGCTCGTCGGGCTCGTCATAGCGACTGTAGAACAATCCCCTGCCGTCGGGAGACCACGAGGCGGTGGCGAACTTGATCCATTGCAAGCGGTCTGGCAGATCGCGTTTGGTCTCGACGTCGCGAATGCGCCACTCTTGCCAATCCGAACCGGCCGTGGCCAGCCCATAGGCGAACAGTCGTCCGTCATCGCTAATAGCCGTACCGGACAGCGCCACGGTGCCATCGGCCGATAGCGTGTTGGGATCGAGCAGCACCTGCGGCTCGGCGTCGAGCGCAGACGCTACATATAGCACGCTCTGGTTTTGCAAGCCGTCGTTGCGGTTATAGAAATAGCGGCCGCCGCGCGCCGCGGGGATGCCGTATTTTTCGTAGTTCCAAAGCTTCGTCAGACGGTCGTGAATCTGGGCCCGTTGGGGGACGGCCTTGAGAAAATCGAACGTCAGCTCGTTCTCGGCCTTGATCCAGGTGCGGGTCGCGGGGCTGTCGGTGTCTTCCAGCCAACGAAAAGGATCAGCCACCTGGCGACCATGATAGTCGTCGACCTGGTCGCCTCGTTCTGCCTTGGGGTAACGGAAAGTCGTGGCGTTAAGGGGCGACGGCGCCCCTGCGTCGGCAGAGCTCGTCGGCTCTGCATCGTCGACCGGGGTGGCAGTTGTTGTGGACGGCGATTTTGCCGCGGGAGTGCGATTGGCAGACTCGCCGCAGCCGGCTAGCAAGACGCACAGCCCGGTCAGAAGCTGCACATGAAAACGCCCGCCGGCCGACGCACGCCTGTAGCGCGGCTCCGTGCGGTCAGCATGCTCACGCCCGCGTGAGCATGGCACCCAGGATGGTTCATCACGATAAAACATCTCTCGCATGAAAGCATCTCCGCAAAGGTCCACGGTAATTGGACAATAGCATAGCACCCACGGGAAGCGGGTTGCGGATCACTGCCGGCTGCTATCCCACCGCGCCATCCTCAGGCCGAGTCGAGCGGGCGCAGATTTGGCGCCAAGCGCGAAATGTGCTCGGCCATGAAACGATTCACCTGATTCGTCGTCTTCAGCCGCAGTGCGCCTGCCAAGATCTCCTCCGCGCCGGGCACAGTCAGATGACGAGTCAGATCCTTGATCAGTGGAATAAAGGCCGGGCTCATGCTGAAGCTGCGCAGCCCCATCCCAATCAACAGCACAAAGGCCCGCGGCTGGCCGGCCATTTCGCCGCAGAGCGTGACGGGCTTGCCCGCCTTGTTGCAGGCCGCGATGACGTTGCTCAACACCTTCAGCACCGGAGGGCTCAAGGGCTGGCACAGATGACTGACCTTGGGATTGTCGCGGTCAGCCGCCATCAGGTATTGCACGAGGTCGTTGGAACCTATCGAAACAAAATCGACAATCTCCAACAGCGACTCGATCGATACGGCGGCCGCCGGCACTTCCAACATCAATCCGATGGGCAGATCGTAGACCGGATCTCCTTCGGCGTGCAGCGCGCGGCGCACGCGATGGACCATGGCGCGGACGCGGCGCATCTCTTCGAGCGTGGTGATCATGGGGAACATGATGCGCACATCCGTCGGCGAGCGGTTTGCCTGCTTGGCGGATCGAGCGATGGCGCGGATCTGCGTAGTGAAAAACTGCGGATGCTCGAACGACAGGCGAATCGAGCGCCAGCCGAGAAACGGATTCGCTTCGCGGTCATGCCCCAAGTAAGGAATCGTCTTGTCACCACCCAGGTCCAGGGTGCGGATCGTCACGCGACTGCGGGGGCTAGCTTCGATGATCGCGCGGTACGCCGTCAGCTGTTCCTCTTCGTCCGGCACGTTGGGATGGGTCAGAAATAAATACTCTGTGCGAAATAGCCCCACGCCAGCCGCCCCCATCGCGCCGGCCGCCCGGGCATCGTCCACACTGTTGATATTGGCAAGCAAGTCGATCGCCGTGCCGTCGGCGGTGACCGCTGGCAGATCGCGATTCTCGGCGAGCACATCCTTCAGCAGCACGAATTCGCGTTGCAGCTTGCGGTAGGCACTTTCGGCCTCGGCATCGGGATTGACGATGACGTGTCCCGTGCTGCCGTCCACGACAAGCGTGTCGCCATTCTTCACACCTCGCAATATTCCCTGTACGCCGCTGACGGCAGGAATGCCGCGACTGCGGGCAAGAATCGCCGCGTGACTGGTCTGACCGCCCGATTGGGTCACAATGCCGGCCACCTCCCGCTTGCCGAGCGCTACGACTTGCGACGGTAGTAGCTCGCTAGCCACCAATATCAGCGGGCCATTGACGTCTTCCGGGTCTTTGGCCAATACCGGGGACAAATGGCCAGAGAGCCGGATGATCACGTCGCGGACATCGACCAACCGCTCGCGCAGGTATTCGTCGTCCATCCGCGTGAACAGCGCGGTGTAGGTGGTCAGAACGAATTCCAGGGCCGCCGGCGCCGCCTCTCGATGGTCGACAATCCGCTCGCGCACTTTGGCCGTGAAGGCCGGATCGTGCAGGATTCCCTCGTGCGCGCGGAACACGCCAGCCTGTTCTGCGCCAACCTGGCTGGCGACTTTCTCGTATAGCGCGCGCAAATCGGCGGCCGTGTGCTCGCGGGCTAGTTCAAAGCGGCGCAGCTCGGCAAAGATCTTGTCTTCCGCGATACGGCGGGTCTTTGGATTGACGAAAATCTCATGAATGCAATAAGCCTTGCCAATGACCACGCCCGGAGAAACGCCGATTCCCTTTCGCATGGAAGAATCGTATCACTCGGGGCGGAGGTGAACAACGATCTCTGGTCGCGAGCCGGGTGTGCCGCTTGTGAAGAGGGCAGGACCGTTGCTATCGATACAACCGGACCTTCTTTACGTGACCGTCCATTGCACAACCGGAAATGCAGCGCCCGCCGTGTCCTGACAGCGGAGCGGCGGATGCGTTCGACATCTTCCCTCCCTTGGCGCCTTGCGACTTCTTAAGACGAACCTCGACAACACCGTTGGCCCAGGTCGACCCGCGAACCAGCCTCCACTATTCGCGAGTCGCTACATATATGACATTTTCATAGGCCGGAGGCTGTGGCCATCACTCTTAACCGCTCACGGTAATCTTGCGCGGTTTCACGGCAGCGACCTTGGGCAGGTGCAACGTCAGCACGCCATTGGCGAATTCCGCCGCAATGCGACTGGCGTCGATTTGCTCGCTCACCCGAAACGTGCGGTAGAACTCTCCCACGCCGAACTCGCGCAATAGGTACCGCACGCCGTTTGCTTGCCGTTCTTGTACCGGCGCGCGGACGCTTAGCTCGCCGTCGTCGAATTGAATATCGACCTCGGAACCGTGCGCGCCCGGCAAATCGGTTACGACGACCAGTTCGTCGGGCATTTCCAGAATATCGACGTGCGGCCGGTAGACCTGGCCGTTGCGGGTCGTTTCCACATCCGACTCGTGCGCTTCTTTCTGCAGAGTGGTTTCGGTTGTCATGATCCTACTCTCCTGGGCGCCATTCGCGCCGCCATAAAATGAATCGTGAAATACTTGTCGCAAATAACAGTTGCCGCGAACGCATCACGGAATGAAAAAGACTCTTAGCCGCCTGTCTTCACCTCGACCTTGCGCGCACGGGCCGACTCGGCCTTCGGGAGCTTGATCAGCAACACGCCATCGCGGAGCGTTGCTTCGACGCGTTCGGCGTCGACATCGTAGGGAAGCCGCAAAGTGCGCGAGAATTCGCCCACTCCGCGCTCGCGCCGATGAAACTGAGCGGTTTCCGGGCTCGCTTCTTGGCGGCGACCGCGAATCGTCAACTCGTCTCCTGAAACAGAAACATCGACGTCTTCTGTTTTCAGGCCTGGCAGTTCGGCCTCGGCAAAGAGTTGTTCGGCCTCTTCCCAAACGTTGACCGCCGGAAATGCACGCACCGCAGCCCAGGCACGGGGCGCCGCGGCCGTCGCCGAACCCAGTAGATCGCCGACCAGGCGATCGACTTCGCCACGAAACTGTGAAAAAGGATGTACGTTGCCATTGCGCCAGCGAACCATGAGACACCTCCTTTGGAATTACATGAGCGACCGCTCTGCACGTTGGCCGAAGCGGCCTGGATTTGAGATCTGTTCCTGCCCCCGAACAATTCATATCGCAAAGTCCGTGCCATCGGAGGCGTTCACGTAGAACGCCACTGCTGCTTGTCCGACAGCGAGTTTTGACCTGTTCCATACACCGCGGGCCAAACAGCACGGCTGCCACTTCGGCAGCCGACGTTCAGATGGCTGGATGAGTGGATGTCATTGTTGCGCCTGATGCCGGTGGACGGTCCGACTCCCGGTCGTGGGAGCGCCGCCCTGAAGTGATGAGACAACCCGACCGAGGCCCCAGAGTGGCTCAATAAACTGAGCGGCTGGCCGGCCCCCGGCAGCACGCATCGCTGTAACGCATTGCGATACAACACTTTGGCCGCGAAACGCGCGGCGACTTTTACGGTTGTTCGCCTTGGCGGTCTCGCTGTATACTACCGAACCCTAATAAACCCCCAAATCCAGTGCGCCGAAGTTTCACTCCGGGCGCGCCAGGCTGGTTATTGCCGTATGCGCTTTACTCTCGTCGATCGGATTGTGGAACTGACGCCCGGTGAACGGATCACCGCGCTCAAGAACCTGTCGATGGCAGAAGAGTACCTGGCCGACCACTTTCCCGGTTTTCCGGTGATGCCAGGCGTGTTGATGCTCGAAGCCATGACTCAGGCCAGCGCCTGGTTGATTCGCGCGAGCGAAGATTTTGCCCACAGCACCGTGGTGCTGAAAGAGGCGCGCAATGTGAAATATGCCAATTTCGTGCAACCTGGTCAGACCCTGACCATAACGGCCGAGATTATCGACCAGGACGAGCGCCAGACGCGACTGAAGGCCGCGGGCACCGTAGACGGAAACGCGACGGTTTCGGCGCGACTCGTGCTGGAACGCTACAACCTGGCCGATGAACGCCCCGATCGCCAGATCGCCGACGATGTCGTAAAGCTGAAAATGCGCGAGCTTTTTTCGTTGTTACATCAGCCACAGGCGTCGGCTGCCTGAAGGCACCGGCACCGCTGAATTGCCACGGGTTTGAGGAGCGGCAACCGTTCGCGGGGACGACGGTTCGTCCGCCACGATCAGACGGAACAAGAGTTTTTGTTTGCATGCGACTTGCCAACCGCACAGCTCTGGTCACCGGCGGAAGCCGTGGAATTGGCCGGGCTTGCGTGCGCGAGCTTGCCGCTGAGGGGGCCAAAGTGGCCTTCGTTTATCACAAGAATCATGACGCCGCGGTGGCCCTGACCGAAGAGTTGGCGGAAAAGGGATTTGACGTGCGCGGGGTGCAGGCCGACGTGGCCGATGCCGAACATGCTCATAAAATCGTCGAGCGGTTGCTCGGCGACTGGTCGCAACTGGACATCTTGGTGAATTCAGCCGGCGTCATTCGCGACGGATTGTTCGCCACAATCGACGCCGAGCAATGGAATCTGGTAATCAACACGAACTTGAACGGCACCTACAACTATTGCCACGCGGTGGTACGGTCGATGATGTCGCAACGACGCGGCAGCATTATCAATATTTCGAGCGTAGCCGCCGAGTTCGGTTCCAAAGGCCAGGTGAACTATGCCGCTAGCAAGGGAGCTATCGACGCGCTCACCCGCACGCTGGCCAAGGAATTGGCCTCGCGGAAAGTGCGCGTCAACGCCGTGGCGCCCGGCATGATCGAAACCGACATGAGCGAAATGGTACGCGGGCTGGCAGGCGACCGTTTGCAGGAAATCATACCCCTGCGACGCGTTGGACAGCCGGAAGAAGTCGCGGGTGTGGTGACATTTCTGGCCAGCGACGCTGCCAGCTATATCACCGGTCAGGTGCTGCGCGTTGATGGGGGACTAAGCCTAGGGAGCTACTGACGGAAATGCGGAACGACGAAGGCAATGCGATGAGCGAAGCAGGCCCGATCCACTACGGGGCCGTCGATTCATCACTCGTCGTCCCGCATTCATCATTCAAGAAAACCATGCGGCGCTGCAACGGCGAGCTGTTCGCCAGGGCAAGTGCGCAACAATCTGTGGGAGACTATGACGATGGCCAATGAAGAGCTGTTCAACAAGATCCGCACGGCGCTAGTCGACGCACTGGGTGTCGACGAAGAAGAGGTCACCCCCGAGGCTACGTTGGTCGGCGATTTGGGTGCCGAGTCGATCGATTTCCTCGATATCGTGTTCCGCCTGGAGAAGGCCTTCGACATCAAGATACCACGCGGCGAGTTGTTTCCTGAGGACATCCTCACTAGCACGGAATACGTGCAGCAAGGGAAGCTCAGCGCCGAAGGGCTCGCCCAGCTCAAGAAGCGGATGCCGTTCGCCAACCTGGACGAGTTCTCGAAGAATCCGGTCGTGAAGAACTTCGTCAATCAATTGACCGTGCAGGATATGGCGCGCTACGTCGAGTCGAAGGTCGCCACCACGGCCTGATCGGCCGAGAGGTGACTGGTGCCGAAGGCCGACAACCACGGCCGGCGGCCCGCAGGGACGAGGGCCTGGTTCGCGCGTTCGTGCGCGGGCGGACGTGACCGTTCGCGCCCTGGAGAACTTCAAAACCGCAACCTGCCGCAGGTAGAGCCGTCGCAATGCGCTGGATCTGGATCGACAAATTCATCGAGTTCGAGAGCGGCAAGCGGGCCCGCGCGATCAAGAATCTGTCGCTGGCAGAAGAGCATCTGCACGACCACTTTCCGGGCGCGCCCATGATGCCCAACTCGTTGATCATCGAGGGGCTGGCGCAGACCGGCGGCCTGTTAGTGGGCGAGGTACATGCCTTCGAGAAGAAGGTCATCCTGGCCAAGATCCCCAAGGCGACGTTCCATTTTCCGGCCGTACCGGGCGACACGCTGGTCTACACGGCCGTCATTGAGGACGTGCGCGACGACGGCGGCGTGGTCTCTTGCACCAGTCACGTCGGGGATCGTCTGCAAGGCGAAGCCGAGCTGTTCTTCGCACACCTGGCCGAAGATGGACGCGGCCGGACACTGTTCGAGCCCAAGAATTTCGTGTTTACTTTGAAACTATTGGGGGTGTTCGACGTGGGAGCCGGCCCTGATGGGCGTCCCATCGCCGAGCCGCCGGGCTTGGCGCGCTTGCGTGCCAGCAATGGTGTCGGCGGACTGTCCAGTCTGGAATAAGACCCCCAGTGTGACGTGCTCGCCATAAGATGGCGTCCCCCAAAGTAGCTGTCGTGCGCCGCCGATGGACAAACCGGCGGGAGGAGCCGAAGAATCTTACGGGGAACCGGCTCGAAATATCGCTTCGACAGGAGGCAATCGATGAGACGCAGAGTCGTGGTCACGGGCATCGGATGTGTCACGCCGCTGGGGACCGACATCGATACCCTGTGGCAGAATCTACGCAACGGCGCTTCCGGCATCGGGCCAACAACGCTATTCGACGCCCGCAATTTCCCCACACAAATTTCGGCCGAGGTCCGCAACTGGGACGTGTCGGCCGTCGGCGAGGACCCGGAACGCTGGAAATACCAGGGTCGGCACACGCACTTTGCGGTCGGCGCGGCCAAGCAAGCGGTCACGGCGTCGGGCGTGCTCGATTCGTCGCTGGATCCCACGCGCTTCGGCATTTATCTCGGCAGCGGCGAAGGGCAGCAAGACTTCAACCGCTTTACACAGATGATGATGAGCGCCATCGAAGGAGACTCGCTCGACATCGCCAAGTTCACCGAGTCGGGGCTGGAGATTCTCAATCCACTCAGCGAGCTGGAACAAGAGCCCAACATGCCGGCCGGGCATTTGGCCAGCATGTTCGACGCGCAGGGACCAAACCTGAATTGCCTCACGGCCTGCGCGGCCAGCAGCCAGGCCATTGGCGAAGCGGTCGAGATTATTCGTCGTGGCGAGGCCGACGTCATGCTGTCGGGCGGAACACACAGCATGATCCACCCGTTCGGCGTCACTGGCTTCAACCTGCTGACGGCACTGAGCACGCACAATGACGAGCCGACCAGGGCCTCGCGCCCGTTCGACAGAAACCGTGACGGATTCGTGTTGGGGGAAGGAGCCGGCATGGTCGTGCTGGAAGAGTTGGAACATGCGCAGCGCCGCGGCGCGCCGATCTTCGGCGAGGTCGTGGGCTACGGATCAACGGCCGATGCCTATCGCATCACGGACACGCATCCCGAAGGCCGCGGCGCCGCCAAGTGCCTGCGGATGGCGCTGGACGACGCGCAGCTGAACCTCGACGACATCGATTACATCAACGCCCACGGCACGAGCACCGAGGTCAATGACAAGGTCGAGACATTGGCCATCAAGCGCGTCTTTGGCGACCAGGCCTACAAGATTCCGGTGTCGAGCACCAAGAGCATGATGGGGCACCTGATCGCCGCGGCGGGAGCCACGGAATTCATCATCTGCCTGTTGGCAATCCGCGACAACGTGCTGCCGCCGACGATCAATTACGAGACGCCCGATCCCGAATGCGACCTGGATTACATCGCCAACGCGGCGCGCGACATCGGTTGCGATTCGGCCGCTTCGAACAGCTTCGGCTTCGGCGGACAGAACATCACGCTAATCGCGTCACGGTTCGCCGGGTAAGTTGCCGGGTGCCCGCGGCTGCGTAGTGGCGCAGCACGACGCGTCGTGCCCACACACCACCTCGCAAATGATTCTGGCAAGCGCCGCAAAGGGCTGCGCTGAGCGGCAGCTTCATAAAACAGACAAAGGGGGTGTTCTACCTCGTCAGGCAGAACATCCCCCGTCTGTGCACCCCTGCATTTTTTGTCTGGCCTTGCCGCTTAAGGGCCGATGCCCCGCGGATTGCTCGCTAGGTAATCGCGAGGGCCACGTGTGGTGTAATAGGGATAGGTGACGCCGCCGGTGGGCGGGCCGGCAAACTCCGAGCCGTCCATCGGTCCGCTACCCGCATTGCGGGCACAACCCGGTGAGCAATCGCCTGGCCCACATCCACCGCCCGGACCGCAGCTACCTTGTCCGCAGCCGCCGGGTCCGCAGCCCGAATTGTAGGACGGAGCGCCGCCGCCTGGGTAAGGGCCGCACTTGCCGCAGCAGGCGGCGCAACCGCCGTGACCGAATAGTCGGTCAAATAGGCAGCAGCCGGAGCTGGAGCCAATTAATGCCGCCAGGCTGACGGCCAACAGTAACCGCTTCATGGGCCATGTTTCCTTTTCGCACGAACTGCGCCGCAAGCCCCCGGTCGGCCGGCACGTGCAGTCCTCGAAAGCGTTCCTCAGCAGCGCGGCAGCGCGATGTTTCGCTACGACGTGCTTCCCCCCGGGAAAATGCTCTGACTCCGCCAATCCTGGAAAAGTGCGCGGGCGCTTGGCGAGCGTGGCGCTCGCGGGCGGCCCGTTTCCAGGACCACCTACAGAGGACTATCGGACGGCAAGAGCGGCAAAATCGAGCAAATCCGCATAACCCAAACTTATGCCTCGGACGGCAAAGTCTCTCTGGCCCGTGGGATTTACCGATCCCCGTGGTAGCAGGATGATCCCCGCCCCTTGCACGCAGTGCTTGCGGCAGGGGGTTGGAAAGGGGCTGCCGGCGTGGCAGCCGCGGCGATCCCTTTCTACGGCTGGTGATAGATGTCTATAATGGGGCGACGGCGTCGGCCCGATAGGGAGTGCCGTCTGACGAGTTCGTGGCAAGTGGCGGTCGCGAGCTCACGTGAGGTCTGGATTATTTCGCATTCTGCCCTGACCAAGGAGACTCCTCGTGCGCGCACTCGCATTTTTTACCGCCACTCTGCTCGGCTTGTCGGCGTTGGTAACCGGCTGCACTCAGCAGCCCGGCGCAAAGAAAACCGCCGCAAATGTCACGCGTGTCGACGCGGGTCATGACGCTCAGAAACGTGCGCAAACGGCGCTCATCAACGCCAAGCCCGGCGCGGTGATCGAATTCGGCGAAGGCAAGTTCGATTTCGACGCCACGCTCTCGTTGGAAGACGTCAGCGACGTCACCATTCGCGGGCAGGGTCCCGATAAGACGATTCTTAGCTTCGCCAACCAACAGCAAGGGACTGGCGGCGAAGGGCTGCGGGTTAAGTGCCCTGAGAATATTGCGATCGAAGACCTGGCCGTCGAAGACGCCAAGGGGGACGCCGTCAAAGTTCAGGACACCAAGAAGATCGCCTTTCGCCGGGTACGCACGGAATGGACCGGTGGCGCTAAGGAAACCAATGGCGCCTACGGAGTTTATCCGGTGCTTTGCTCGGACGTGTTGATCGAAGATTGCGTTGCGATCGGCGCCTCTGATGCCGGCATCTATGTCGGCCAGTCAGAGAATATCATCGTTCGCCGCAATCGAGTCGAGAAGAACGTGGCCGGCATCGAGATCGAGAACTCGGTCAATGCCGACGTCTATGAGAACACGGCCACCGACAACACGGGCGGCATCCTGGTCTTTTCGCTGCCGGATCTGCCCAAGAAGGACGGCCGCAGCTGCCGCGTGTTCAACAACACGGTGGTCAGCAACAACCACGACAACTTTGCCCCCAAGGGAAACATCGTGGCCACGGTCCCGCCGGGCACCGGCATGATGATCATGGCCAACGACCAGGTCGAACTGTTCGATAACAAGGTCGAAACCAACAAGAGCACGGGGCTGCTGATCGTCAGCTACTTGATCAATCAGAAGCCGATCAAGGACGACAAGTACGATCCTTACTGCGAGTCGATTTACATCCACGACAACAAATTCGCCAATAACGGCGACAGTCCTGCCGGCGACCTGGGCGGCATCCTGGGCAAGATCCTGGGAACGCCGTTTCCGGACATCATGTACGACGGGATTCGCGACGAAAAGAAACTTGTCGATGGCGAGTTGCCCGAGGCCAAGCGGATTCGGATTAGCAACAACGGCGATGCCAAGTTTGTGAACTTCGACGGCGGCGCGTTGAACGCGGCCGCGGTCTTTGCCAACAAGAAACCGAACATCGACCGCGAGTTGAAGTCGTACGAAGGCGCGTTATCGGCGTTGTCGCCCGTCTCTATCGCCGGCGTGAAGTGAGCCAGCCGTGCCTGTACACCGCTGCTGTCGTTTCTCCCGCACACGCGTGCGCTGGCTGGCGTTGCTGCTATTAGCGAGCGGCTGTGGCACGGGTACGTCCGTGCCACAGCCTGCCGACGCTCCGCCCGAAAAGCTCTCGGCCTACGGTTTATTCGTCGGCAACGGTGCCACGCAGCAGCCGGTCGAGGGCGTGATCCCCTATGACTTGAATTCGGCGCTGTTTTCGGACTACACGACCAAATATCGGTTCGTCAAATTGCCGGCCGGCAAGAGCGCGACGTACAGCGCGGACGAAGCCTTCGATTTTCCAGTCGGCACGCTGATCGCTAAGACTTTTGCTTACCCGGTCGACGCGCGGCGACCTGAATTGGGCCAGCGATTGTTGGAAACGCGCATTCTGGCGCATCAAGCCGACGGTTGGGTAGGCCTGCCCTATATCTGGAATGCGGAACAGACCGAAGCCACGCTGGATGTGGCCGGCACCACGATCAACTCTGGTTGGATCGATGCCGCCGGCAACGAGCGTACGAACAATTACATCGTGCCCAATGCCAATCAGTGCAAGGGCTGCCACAAGCAAGGCGAGACCATGTTGCCGCTGGGCCCGAAGGCGCGGCACCTGAATCGCGATTTCGCCTACACTCATGGCAGCGAGAACCAGCTTGCCTATTGGACCCGCAAAGGGGCGCTCGTAGGTGCTCCGGCTCCTGACAAGGCACCGCGGCTGGCTGCCTGGGACGATCCCGCTAGCGGCACGCTCGACGCGCGGGCCCGCGCCTGGCTGGAAATCAACTGCGCCCACTGCCACAATCCACTCGGGCCGGCGCGGAATTCGGGACTCGACCTGATGGCCTCGCAGGCGAACCCCACGGCCTATGGAATTCTCAAGCCGCCGGTGGCCGCCGGACGGGGCTCGGGCGGCTTGGCGTACGATATCGTACCGGGCAAACCTGAAGAATCGATCCTGGCGTTTCGCATCGGCTCGATCGACGCGGGCATTATGATGCCGGAATTGGGCAAACGGCTCATCCACCAAGAGGGCTTGGCCCTGGTGCGAGACTGGATCGCCGCCATGTCCGAGTTGGGCAAGGAACCGCGCGAGGGGGCCGGCGGACAGTAACACCCGGCCTGAAACATTCAGCCGGCGAGCCGTGGCGGACCGCTTGCGAAAGCGGCAACACGATGCCAACGAGCGACGTGTCGCGGGACGGGGTTGGGCGGCATCGACCTTCTGATATGCTGTAGTTACATGGTCGCGAGCATCGAATACATCGAAGGCGTCATCGCCACTTACAACAAGGCGACAAAAGCCAATCTGGACACGCCTTCGCGCGAAGGGAACGTCGTTGTCTTGTCGTCCGAAGTCGGCGACGACGTGATGATCACGGCCGATCTGCACGGCAATCGGCGGAATTTCAACGCTATCAAGCGCATCGCCGACTTGGAGCATCATCCGCGGCGGCACCTGATCATGCAGGAGGTCTGCCACGGCGGCCCCACCTATCCGACCAACAATGGCGATATGTCCCACGGCATGCTGGAGGACGTCGCCAAGCTGAAGGCGGCCTATCCGCAGCGATTTCATTTTCTGCTGTCGAACCACGAACTGGCAGAGCTGACCGACTATCCGATCCTCAAAGCGAAGAAGATGCTGAATCTGATGTTTCGCTTGGGGCTGCAGGAGATGTACGGCGCCGCGACGGAGAAAGTGCGCGAGGCCTACACTGAATTTCTGCGCAGTTGCCCGCTCGCCGTGCGTCTGCCCGGCGGCGTGTTCATCTGCCACAGCCTGCCCGAGCAGGTCGATTTGCGCGGCTTCGATGCTACGATCTTCAAGCGACCGTTGGGCGCACTGGATTTGAAGGAGCAGGGAGAAGTATTCCGCCTGGTGTGGGGGCGCGACTACCGCCCGGATAATGCCAAGGCGTTCGCCAAGAAGGTCAGCGCCACGACGCTGATTCACGGCCACGAGCCCTGCCCGGCGGGCTACGCGGTGCCGAATGACATGCAGATCATCCTGGACTGCTGCGGCGAAAACGCCACGTACATGCTGGTGCCGCTCGACAAACAGTTCAACCACGCGGATCTGGTGGCTCGGATTCAAAAGCTAGTCTAGCGGCGATCCACGAGGCCGCCGATTCATGCTACGCGGCGCGCACTGCCTTTACCGATCACCGCGCCCTGCGCGCATTATTCCTAGGCGCCTCCGCAGCGACACAAGACGGGCGCCGTTGTTTAAGCACGCTGGAAACATCCACAGATGACGCAGATTACGCAGAGACAAAAGGCGTAGGTCCGATCGACTCCGAGAAATCCATTTCCGATGGGTCGGCAGCGACGCCTGGCCCCTGGCGTTCGTTCTGCGAATCTGTTCCGGTCGCTCGCTAGCACCTTCTGCAAGCGGCCTTGGCCCGTTGCGGTGCTTCTGCTACAAGTTGCGGCTTGGATTGCCTGGAAGGGACGGCAAACCGTGCGGCGTCGATTGGCCGCGCGCCCAATGAACGACTCAACTCGCGCCGGGGGGTTCACGGATGAACAACTTTAGCAGGGCGCTGCGCCTCACGCTGCGTCATCGATGGACGTTTGCCGCGTCCATTGTTTGCGCCTTGGGCGTAGCCGTGTTATGGGGTGGCAGCATCAGTGCCATCTATCCCTTCGTCGCCGTGGCGCTCGAAGGTAAGTCCCTGCAGGAATGGGCCGACAAGTCGATCGATCAATCGCGCGCCACCGTCGAGAAGCTCACCAGCGAACAAGACGCGATTAACCGCGAGGTAAAAGATGTCACGGAACTTTCGCCGAAATCGAGAAACAGGCTCGACAAAATCGAACGCCAACTGACGGCCGAGCAGGGATGGCTGGCAGGCTTTCAGTGGCTGCGCGACAAGGTAATCTTGCCATACCTGCCGCACGATGCCTTCAAGACCGTCGTAATGATCGCGATGGTGCTACTGGTGAGCACCTTCGTAAAGTGCGTGTTCTTGATCATCAATGCGATCCTCGTGTCGCGGATCGTGCAACTGGCGATCTTCGATCTCACCAAGACGTTCTACCGTCACACGCTGCGCATGGATCTGGCGCATTTCAGCGCCGAAGGGGCGAGCGACCTGATGAGTCGCTTTACCTACGACATGGAATGCCTTGCCAACGGCCTGCGCGAGCTGTTCGGCAAGTTCATCCGCGAGCCGCTGAAGATGATCGCCTGCCTGGCCGGCGCGGCCTGGATCAGCTGGCAATTGCTGGTGTTGTCGTTGTTGGTCGCCCCGCTGGCCGCGGTCTCCATCGGCGCGCTGTCGAAGGCGCTCAAACGGGCCAACCGCCGCGCGATGGAAGAGATGTCGCAAATTTACAGCACGCTCGACGAAACGCTGCAAGGAATCAAAGTCGTCAAGGCGTTCACCATGGAACGCTACGAACGGCGGCGCTTTCACATCAACAGCAAGCAATATTTCCGCAAGTCGATGAAAATCGCGCGGTATGACTCGCTCACCCGACCGCTGGTGGAAATGCTGGGCATCTCGACGATCCTGGTGGCGCTGTTGGCCGGAGCGTATCTCGGCATCAATCAAGAAACGCACCTGTTTGGCGTCCGCATGAGTGAGCGACCGCTGGGGATCGAGGGACTGATGGCGTTTTTCGGCCTGTTGGCCGGGGCCAGCGACCCGGCCCGCAAGCTCTCCGAGGTCTTCAGCCGAATTCAACGGGCGAGCGCCGCCGCGGACCGTATTTATCAGCTCATCGATCGGCAACCAAAGGTCATCGATCCTGTCCGCCCGGTGCCGCTCGGACGGCATCGCAAGGAACTGGTCTTCGATCGCGTGCAGTTTCACTATCATCCCAGCCAGCCCGTGCTGCAGGATATCGACTTGCGGATCGCCTTTGGTGAGACAATTGCCATTGTCGGACCCAATGGCTGCGGCAAGACGACGCTGGCGAACCTGATTCCCAGGTTTTACGATCCCGTCGGCGGCAACGTGCGGATCGATGGGATCGATCTGAGGGACGTCCGCCTGGGAGATATCCGTTCGCAAATTGGTCTGGTGACGCAGGAAACGCTGCTGTTCGACGACACGGTCTCGAACAATATTCGTTACGGCTCCCCCCATGCGACGCAACAAGACGTCATCGAGGTGGCGAAGCAGGCGCACGCCCACCGGTTTATAGAGACCAAGCTCGAACGAGGGTATGAAACGATTGTCGGTCCCCGCGGCAGTTTGCTGTCGGGGGGACAGCGACAGCGGATCGCCCTGGCGCGGGCCATCCTGCGCGACCCTAGCCTGCTGATTCTGGACGAGGCCACGAGCCAGATCGACCTGGAAAGCGAACAGCTTATCCACAAGGTGCTCGAACAGTTCATCCGCAACCGAACCACCGTCATCGTGACGCACCGCATGGCCACACTTGCCTTGGCCGATCGGATCGTAGTGATGCAGGGGGGGCGGATTCTCGACGTCGGCACACACGAAGAATTGTTGCAGCGGTCCGAGCTGTACAGCCGTCTGTACAGCATTCAGTTCAAAGAGACCGCCTGACGTTGCTCGCTGGCGTTCTTGGCATCGCGTCTAAATCCCCTTCGCAGTTCATGTGCGAGGCGTGCTGCGCGCTTCGGCACGCAGTTTGCTTAGATAGGGAATCGCTAGTCTGACGTGACAAAGCTAATTTCCAAGCTTGCGAAGAGGCTCGGAGCAGGGGAATAGCAGTCCGGGGCCGGTTGAGAAGAGAGGCGAACAGTGCAACGGTAAGGTGGGCGAAAAGTTGGCCAATAAGCCTGAAAAGGCGGGGTCGCGCAAGCCCTGATGACCAACAGTTCGATCGGTTAGCGAGGAGCCGATAGTAACCCACTGAAAAACGAGTCGAGAACCTAAGCAGGGCAGACGGTTCTCGACTCGTCCCGTTGCCGATAAGGTGTATCGGTTTTGAACAAGTGTTGCAAAATCATACACTTTCGACTGTTCCGAAATGGGAACGACAAGTCGACGAAATAGCAAATCTGAAAAAGAATTTGCCAAATCGCCCTCTTCCACACGCTCGTCGAGGCCAGTCGCAACATGACGAGGCCCAACATCGGGTTTAGAATCAAGCACGTACGACGTGCCGATTCCCGTTGGTCTCGAAGTCCTCTTCTCGTTCCCTTCAGCATGGGATCTGCCTTGACCATTCTCCGAGTTGTACGTGGACGCGCGCCGTTGGCGCTAGTCGTCTTTGCCCTGGCGACCGCGCAGGCATTCGCTGTCGAGAAGGCCCCCAATCGCGGCCTGCCGGCAGCCGCGCCCACGACCGACAAGAACGCGCGCAAAGGGGATACGACTGAGGGGACCACGACCAAAAGCGCGACCACCGATGCGGAAATCATTGCGCTGATAAACACCTCAATAAAGCAAGGGTGGAAAGACGCTGGCGTCACGGCATCGCCGGCCGCATCGGATGGCGAATGGTGCCGGCGCCTGTACCTCGACGTGCTCGGACGCATTCCGACGGTCGACGAACTGACGGCATTCACATCGGAGAAGTCGCCCAACAAGCGTCGTGCCTTGGTCGATCGATTGCTCGAATCGGACAAGTATGTCGAAGAGTACGCGCGCAACTGGACGGCGCTGTGGACGAATCTGCTGATTGGCCGTCCGCCGCAGCAACGCGATCGCCGCAGCATGGTCAATCGCGAAGGCATGCAGCAATGGCTGCGTCGTTCGTTCTTGAAGAACAAAAGCTACGACACCATGGTGTACGAACTGGTCAGCGCCACCGGCTGCAGCAAGCCGGGTGAGGAGGGTTACAACGGCGCGGTGAATTTCTTGCTCGACAATTTGCAGGAGAACGCGGCCACGGCCACCGCCAAGACGGCCCGCTATTTCCTCGGTCTGCAAGTGCAGTGTACGCAGTGCCACAACCACCCGTTCAACGAATGGAAGCAGGATCAATTCTGGGGCATGAACGCCTTCTTCCGGCAGACCAAGGCCCTGCGCACGTTCGCTGGGCGTAACGAAATCGACTTCGTTCGATTGGAAAACGAAGATTTCCCCGGCGAAAGCAATAAAAACCCGAAAGAAGCCGAGATCTATTTCGAGCTGCGCGATGGCACAACGAAGGTGGCCTTTCCGACGTTCGTCGACGGCACCGAAATCGGCCACAGCGGTTTCGCCGACGAAGTAAATCGCCGCGTCGAGCTGGCCAAGCTGGTCGTCAAAAGCGAGTTTTTCGGCCGGGCCATCGTCAACCGCTTGTGGGCCCACTTCTTGGGCTACGGCTTCACCAAACCCATCGACGATCTGGGCCCGCACAACGCGGCCACCAATCCCGAATTGCTCGAGCGGTTGGGACAAGAATTCTCGGCACATGGGCACGACTTGAAGCAACTTATCCGCTGGATCACCCTCAGCGAACCCTATGCACTATCGAGCAAGATCGGGCCGAAGAACAAGCGCGACGACCCGACGCTCGGCGAGAAGCCGCTGTTCAGCCACTTCTATTTGCGCCAGATGCGCGCTGAGGAGCTGTACGAGTCGCTGCTGGCCGCCACCGAGGCCGACAAGGTCAAGGGGAGCTACGAGCAGCAGGAGAAGACCAAGGGGGCCTGGCTCGAACAGTTCACGATCGCCTTTGGCACCGACGAAGGGGACGACGAAACGACCTTCAACGGCACGATCCCGCAAACCTTGATGATGATGAACGGTGACCTGATCCAAAACGCCACGAAGGACGAGCCGGGCAGTTTCCTGCACAAAGTGTGGACCAGCAATATGAAGGCCGGGGGCAAGATCGACGTGCTGTATCTGGCGGCTCTGGCGCGCAAGCCCACGGCCAACGAATTTCGGCTAGCTAACGAGTTGCTGGCGGCACGCGGCGGCGACGGCATGGCGGCCCTCCAAGACGTGTGGTGGGCACTCCTCAATAGCAACGAGTTTATTTTGAATCACTAAGCGGCGATGGGAAGCACCGGCAGCTCGGATTGGGCTGCCCAAGATGTCGAAATTGGGACGGATTCGTCGGCGGAGAGTTTAGCGCGTAGAATTATCCCTAGCGAGTTCACCAGCCAGGTCGAGAGTGAGGAAATCGCCATGAATCGATTGTTCAAGACTCCCACGGGCATGTCCCGCCGCCATTTCCTCGAACATTTGGCGGGCGCATCCGCGCTGACCTTGCCCGCGGTGAACTTCACTAACTCCCTGGCCGCCAATGCCAAGGACATGAAGAAGCGCCACAAAGCAGCCATCCTGCTGTACATGGGGGGCGGGCCGAGCACGATCGATATCTGGGACATGAAGCCGGGCACCTCTACCGGAGGCAACTTCAAGCCGATCGCGACCACCGGCGAGATGCAGATTTGTCAGCACATGCCACTGATGGCCAAGCAGATGAAGCACATGGCTGTGGTCCGCTCGATGAGCACGCGCGAGGCGGATCACACGCGCGGCCGCTATTACATGCATACCGGATATGTCCCGAACCCCACGATCGAGCATCCTGGCTACGGCTCGGTCGTGAGCCACGAGTTGGCCAGCCAGCTGGGCGACTTGCAGATTCCGCCGTTCGTCTCGGTGGGGGGCGGCAGTGTAGGGCCCGGGTTTTTAGGAATGACCTACGCTCCGTTCGTGGTCGATTACAACGGCGACGTGCGCAACGCCGCCACGGCGCTCAAGCAGGATCGCCTGGAACAGCGAATGTATATGTTGGCCTCGATCGAAAAGGGCTTCATTGCTCAAAATCGGGGCGACGCGGCCGTCGAACATCAAAAGGTATTGCAGAAGACGGTCTCGCTATTCACCAGCAAGCAGATGGGGGCATTCAAGATCAACAGCGAGCCGCAAAAGACGCGCGAGATGTACGGCCGCGGTGGTTTCGCCAATGGCTGCCTGATGGCGCGCCGCCTGGTCGAAGAGGGAGTTCCCTTCGTCGAGGTCGATCTGGGCGGATGGGACATGCACAACGGCATCTTCCCGGCCATGGAGCGCAAGCTGGGCGAGCTCGACAAATCGATGAGCGCCTTGATCGAAGATCTCGATCAGCGTGGCATGCTGGACGACACGGTTGTGCTGTGGATGGGTGAATTCGGTCGCACGCCACGCATCAACGGCACGGCCGGCCGCGATCACTGGGCCCGCGCCTGGAGCGTGGCCGTGGGGGGCGGCGGCATCAAGGGGGGCAAAGTCGTCGGCGCCACCAACGAAGACGGCACCGAAGTCACGACCGATCCCTACAAGAGCGAAGACCTAATGGCCTCGGTTCTGAAGGCCCTGGGCGTCTCGCTGGAAACCACGTTCACCAGCAAAAACAATCGCCCCATGAAAATCGCCAACAGCGGCCGAGTGATCAAAGAGCTGTTTGCGTAGAGCGGGGTAAGCGACTGCTCAAGCGAACGACGCGCTACTGCCGCTCCAGCAGTTCTGCCAGATGCAAGACTTCGAGCTTGTGCCCCAGCCGGCGCAGGCGGCCGCCGATGTTCATCAGACATCCGGCATCGGTCGATACGACCGCGTCGGCCCCGGTGGCCGTGATGCAGTTCACCTTGTCGGTCACCATAGCCGTGGAAATCTGCGGGTAGCGGACCGAGAATGAGCCGCCAAAGCCGCAACACTGGTCTTGGCGGTCGATGCCCGCGTACGTCAGCCCGTCGACATTCTCTAGCAACCGCTCGACTTCGGTGGTCATCCCCAGCCCGCGCAGGTGGCAGGCGTAGTGATAGGCAACCTTGCCGGGGTAACGCGCGCCGACCTGCACGACCCTCAAGTGATTCACCAACAGATCGGCCAGCTCGAAGGTGCGTGCCGCCAGGTCCGCGGCCCGCGCGTGCCAGCGTTCGTCGTGGGCCAGCAGATGCGGATACTCGATCTTGACCATCGCCGCGCACGAGCCGCTGGGAACAACGACCGTCTGACCATTGTCGAAGACTTCGATCATCTGCTTGGCTTGCTCGCGGGCCAGGTCGGCAAAGCCCGAATTGAAGAACGGTTGCCCGCAGCAGGTTTGCGCCTCGGGGAAGTCGATTTCGTGTCCCAGCCGGCGCAGCAGGCGCACCGTGGCGCGACCGACTTCCGGCCGCAACACATCCCCCAGGCAAGTGATGAACAGTGAGAGCTTCATGCGCCGCCCATGTTAGCAGGCGCCCGCCCGGCACGAAACGGCCTGATGCTGATCGTGCGGCCGTGTGTGGTGAACATGGATCCGCAGATAACGCAAGCTTTCGTACGCAAGCCGGTTCTCTACGGACGCATTAGCGATGGACATGCCACGGCACGGACGACTGTCCGAACAACGATTGCGAAGTCCAATTCGTGTTTGGGTCGCTGGGTCGAACGAAGCGAGTCCCCAGTTTGTCGCCAAAATCTGCGGGCGGCGAATACGCCGACCCCCGGGCACCCATCGACTTTGCAATCCTCCTGTCACACATTCGCGGATACTAGAGTTGTTCCGCCGCCAGCATTCGATCGAGCGCCGTTAGCGCCACCGCCCACGATGTTGGAGATTGTCGAAATGTGCGCCACCAATCGGCGAGAGTTTCGACCAGTTGCGCGGCATGCTCCGTGCGCTCGGGCTCTGCCAGGCGCCAGGCGTCGATCGCCAATTTCCAGCTCAGCGGATCGCTGCGAGCCAGCTCGACATACTCGGCCGCTTCGAGCGCCGCCGGCAGCAGCGACAGTCCTGCCAGCCGGGGAAGGCGCGCGGCAGACACCGACTGGCAGAATCGTGGCTGGCCCATCGGCAAGGCCGCAATCAACCACCCCAGCCGCACGACCTCGGGGAGTTCGGCGTGCGGATTGGCAAGCATGGTTTCGATCGACAAGGAATCGTAGGGCAAATACACCTGCCCACCGCCCCCGGTGATGGGCAGAACGGCCAGCACGTTCGCGTGGGGAACTTGCAATTCGGCCGCGGTCGCCCGAGAAATAGCTGCCAACAGGCCGGGCCCACGCGACTCCCATTGCTCGCGCAACAGGCGGCTGCGTAGATCGATCTCGGCGACGGTATTCGGCACCTGCTGGCCGCCGATCTTTTCAATGACCAGGATCGCGGCCGCCAGTTCGGAAACGAATTCCTCCGTCGGGCGTTGGCCGGTGGCGCGCCGCGCGATGTTGCCGGCAAGTTCGCGCTGATTTTCACTGAACGTAGTTAGTGGCACGACATGGTCGAAGAACGCCTCCAGCGAGATCGAATGGGCGGTCAGCAAGGTGGTCAAATTCCGTACAGCCTCGGCCAGCGCCTGCTCCCAGCGTGCATCGATCAAGGGTACACCGCGTGCCAGCATCGCCGCGGCGTACAGGGCACTGGCCGACGCACTGGAAATCCACGTTAATTCCGTCACGCTGCGTCTCCCACCGGATTACGGCTGCCAGTCCCCCGTGGCACATCGTTTGGGGCGATGCGTTTCGCTTGAATGTTCGCTACAGTTGCGATTTTTTAAGGCTTGGCGCGGCGATTTCTAGCATACCGCGCGGCAATTGTGAGCGTGGGCGACGGCACCGCGGCGGCGGCGAACGCGAAATCACGCTCGACGCTGGGGCAAAGTCGTATAAGATACCGTATTCGTCGCGATTTCTTTGCCAGGAGCCTAGTGCCGATGCTCGACCAGCAGGTGAAGCCTTGGACCGTGTCCGATGCCGCGGAAATGTACGAAGTCGGACGCTGGGGGGCGGGCTATTTTTCCGTTAATCAGGCAGGCCATCTGCTCGCGCATCCGACCAAAGATCCGCAGCGATCGATCGACTTGAAAGAGCTGATCGACTCTTTGCAGCTGCGCGGCATTGATCTGCCGATCCTGGTGCGTTTTGCCGACGTGCTCAAGCATCGCCTGAGTGAGATCCATTCCGCCTTTCAACAGGCGATGAAGGAACACCAGTTCCGGGGGAACTACTTCTGCGTCTATCCGATCAAGGTGAATCAGCAGCGGCAAGTCGTGGAAGAGGTGCTGAACTTCGGCCGCCCGTTCCATTTCGGTCTCGAGGCCGGCTCGAAGCCCGAGCTATTGGCCGTGGTGGCGCTCGCCTCGAACGACACGCCGATCATTTGCAATGGCTTCAAAGATGCCGAGTTCATCGAGATGGCGATGCTCGCGCAAAAGATTGGTCGCCGAGTCATTCCGGTCGTGGAAAAGTACACCGAGCTGGGCCTGGTGCTCGAGTACGCGGCCAAGGTCGGGGTGCGCCCGCAGATCGGCTTTCGCGTCAAGCTGGCGGCCAAGGCCGGCGGACGTTGGCAAGGCTCGGGCGGTTTCCGCTCGAAGTTCGGCCTGACCGTGACTGAGATCCTTCGCGCGCTCGAAGAGCTCAAGCAGCACGGCATGGAAGATTGCTTCAAGCTGTTGCACTTTCATCTGGGTAGCCAGATCCCCAACATTCGCCACATCAAGCAGGCGCTCAACGAAGCGGCCCGCGTCTACGCCGAACTGTACAGCCGCGGCGCAGGGTTGGAGTATCTCGACGTAGGAGGCGGACTGGGCGTCGACTACGACGGATCCCAAACCAACTTCGAGTCGAGCGTCAATTATTCGCTGCAGGAATACGCCAACGACGTCGTTTATCACATTCAAAGCGTCTGCGACGATGCGGGCGTTCCTCATCCCACGATCGTGTCGGAAAGTGGTCGGGCGATCGTCGCCTACCACAGCGCGCTAGTGTTCAACGTGCTGGGCGTTTCTGGCTTGGGCGAAAGCGATGTGCCGAGCGAGCCGCCAGCCGATGCCGAACAACCGATTATCGATTTGTACGGCACGATGAATGCGCTGACGGCGCGCAATGCGCTGGAAAGCTATCACGACGCCCAACAAGCGCTCGACATGGCCATGAGCCTGTTCAGTGGCGGCTACCTGCCAATCGGGCAACGTAGCCTGGCCGAGAACCTGTTTTGGGCCATCTGTCGTAAAATGCAGCGATTGGTGCGGCAGCTCGACTTCGTGCCCGAGGACTTGCAAGGGCTCGACGCGTTGTTGAGCGAGACCTACTTCTGCAACTTCTCGTTGTTCCAGTCGATGCCCGATAGTTGGGCCATCAAGCAGTTGTTTCCGGTGATGCCGATCCATCGCTTGAATGAGCAGCCAACGCATCACGCGGTGCTGGGCGATATCACTTGCGACTCGGACGGCAAGATCGACTCGTTCATCGATCGTCGCGACGTAAAACGCACGTTGCCGCTGCACGCCTTCAACGGAGAGCCCTACTTCCTAGGAGCGTTTTTGCTGGGCGCTTACCAGGAAATCCTGGGAGACATGCACAACCTGTTCGGCGATACCAATGCCGTACACGTCAGTCTGGGCGACAATGGCGAGGTGGTGCTCGAGACGGTGATCAAGGGTGACACCGTGCGAGAGGTGCTGGACTACGTCGAATGGGATCCCAACGACTTGGTCCGCCAATTCCGCAACGATGTGGAAATGGCCGTTCGTGAAAATCGTGTCGACTTCCAACAGGCTGGCCGCATGATCCGCTTCTACGAAGAAGGACTGCAAGGCTACACCTACCTGGAAGACGCGCGCGAATAGCTACGCCGATGCCCGACCCCACCCCCGTGCGCGGTGTGATCTTCGACCTGGATGGCACGCTCGTCGATTCGGGTCTCGATTTCGATCTTATGCGCCGCGAAATGGGAATCACGCCGGGTCACTCCCTGCTCGAGGCGATCGACCTGCTGGGCGAGCCGGAGGCCGTTCGCTGCCGTGAGATTTTGGCCCGCCACGAATGGGCTGGCGCCAACGCAGCGACGCTGATGCCGGGGGTGCCAGAGTTTCTCGCGGCACTCGTCGAGCGCGGCCTGCATCGCGCAGTCTTCACCCGCAACAGCCGGGCGGTGGCGCTGGCCACGCTCGAGCGGCTGTCGCTGGATTTTGAAACGGTCGTAGCCCGCGAAGACGCTCCGGCCAAGCCTGACCCGACGGCAATTTGGCGAATCTGCGAAAACTGGCGATTACGCCCAGACCAGATCGTTTTGATTGGCGACTTCCACTTCGACATCGAAGCGGGGCGCCGTGCCGGCACACGCACGGTGCTTTATCTAGCTGGACGCGAACCGACTCACACCCCCGGCGCGGTCGAGGCCGACTTCCGGCTGACGTGCTTCCGGCATGCGGCTGCATTGTTGGCATGGATGTCCGAACCGCTCTAGGGCCGGTTAGCCAAAGCTGTTAGAATCCGCCGCCACTTTTGCTGGCAACCTCGTGCGCTGGCGGGAGAAGCTCGCCGAGTCGAGCCGCGATGTTCCCACGAGCGTAACACTAAGAATTACAAAATCGCCAGAGTCTGGCGGCCAGCCGCCGACGCGGCGCACGTTGCCGCTGTTAACCCACGTACCTTGCAAGGGAAGGCATGGTCATGTTGTCGCGATCCGTGGCGTGGGGATTGGTTCCGGTCCTCGCTCTTTTCCTGGCGTCGCTGTGCGTGGCGCAGGACGCTCCTCCCACCAAACCCTTGGCGCCGCCCCGTACACAGCAAGCAACTCGAGCCCCCGGCACCGCAGTTAAATCCCCAAACGCCCCCGCGGCAGCAACGAAGGCTCCTGGTGTACTGCGCCCCCCGGCATCAACCGGACAGGCACCGGCGCCCACACGGCAGGGCAAGACCGCTCCTGGCCCAATCAAGCAAGTGCAACACCAAGAGCAGGCAATTCCCGCGCTCTCGCCGCAAGAGCAGGCCGAACTGGACCAGGTCTTGATGGGATGGGAGCGCGAAAGCGATAAAGTGAAGACGCTGACGGCCAACTTTACGATGTGGGAGTACGATGCCGTCTTCGGGGCTCCGTCCGCGCCAGGACAGCCCCCCAAACCCAAGCGCTCGTGCGAAGGCCAAATTCGTTTTGCCGCGCCCGACAAGGGGTCGTACGAGGTTACCAAGGGAGATCAAGAACGTTGGATGTGCGATGGCAAGTCGATTTACGAGTTCGACTACAAGCAAAAGAAGCTGAAGGAATACCGGCTGCCGAAAGAGTTGCAAGGCAAATCCATTACCAACGGACCACTCCCCTTCGTCTTTGGTGCCAAGGCCGAATCGATGCGGCAGCGATATCTGATGCGAATCTTCACTCCGCCCGAAGAGAAGAATCAGATCTGGATCGAAGCGTGGCCGCGGTGGCAACAGGATGCCGCCAACTTTCACCACGTACACGTCATCCTCGACCAGAAGGTCATGCTGCCGCAAGCCATCCGGGTTTATTCGCCGAACCCACAGAACTACAAGGTCTATGGCTTTGATAGGACGAATGTGAACGGAACCTGGGATCAGATCAAAGATTTCTTCGATCGGCCCCGCGCCCCTTTGACCTGGCAACATGTCGTCGAAGAACCGCCGGCCGCAGCCCTGCCGGCTGAACGCCCACCGCAAGCTCCCACGGCCGACGCGCGCAACAAGGTCATCCCGCCCCGTCCGCCGGCGGTAAAGAAGTAACGCCGCGATCTTCTCCAACCTGGACGATGCTCCAGCCTTCCTGATCGGACGGTGCCGGTTCTCGGTACGTGCTGCGCGGCAGAGTTACGAAGATGCAGTGTTACGAGGATCCGGTGCCGCAAGATGCTGTCGACCTTAGCGGGCCCGCTAAACGGGAGTTTCGTGGCGCACAACCTGCCTGCCCCATCGTCTTATCCCGCAAACCTTTACTTTAGGGTCCGTACCAGATGCACGCCGGGTGGTCAGGGGCGCGAATTGACTCGCCCCGGGGCGCACCTATAATCAAGCGTTGCCAAAGGCCAAAGTGCGTAACTACTTACGCTGCTTTGGCGTAACACTTTGCGCCGCGCCGCATCATGGGATCGTGGTCGATCGAACGGAGTTGTCTCAGACACCCAACTAGGCCACCGGCCGAGTTGCTGGTCGCGGTCAGCCCCTTCTTACTCTCGTTACTCTCGCTGTGCATTTGCCTGGTCGACGGGTCTGTTTGGGCTCAGGAGCAGGTCGAAAACCCCGCAGCGGCCGCCCCGGCAGAAAAGCGCGTCGGCCGCCTGGTGCGGATCCCGATGCCGATCACCGACAAGGTCGACAACCACATTCGCCGGGTGGTCGATAGCGTGGTTACCGACGCGAAACGTGCCGGCGAGTGGCCGGTATTTATCTTCGAGATCGAACCTGGTCGGGCCAATTTTGGGCAGGCCTATGACCTGGCGACGTTTCTCTCCAGTCCCGCGCTCAATGGGGCAACCACGGTTGCCTGGATACCCAAGACTATAACCGGTCACGCAGTGCTGGTGGCGATGGCATGCGACGAGATCCTCATGAGCCCAGATGCCGAAATCGGCAAAGCGGGCGAGTTCGAGCGGGTGATCGAGCCCTCGGTCCGCAATGCCTATGTCGGCATTGCCAATCGACGAATGAGCATCCCCTCGGACGTGGCGCTGGCGATGCTCGATCCGGCAGTTGAATTGGACTTGATCGAGACCGACGTCAGTCGCGAGTACGTGCTGGCGTCGCGCCTCGAAGAGCTGCGCAAGCAAAAATCGTTCGAAAAGCCCAAGGTCATCAAGCCGGCCGGCCAGCCTGGCATTTTCTCGGGCACCATGGCCTGGGAATTGGGCTTTGTGAAAAGCCTGGCTGAAGATCGCGGCGATGTGGCCAAGGCGCTGGGATTATCCCGCGATTCGGTCGAGGAGGATCCCTCACTGGATGGCGATTGGCGGCCGGTTCGGATCGACATCAAGGGCCCGATCACCGCCAAGGTTACGGAACAAGTTCAAAGCTTGATTCAGAACCAGATCCATGATCACGACGCCAACTTTTTCTGCCTGTGGATCGACAGTGCCGGAGGGTCGCCGACCGACAGCATTAATTTGGCCAACTTTCTTGCCACGTTGGACGCGGGGCAGCAGCGCACCGTGGCCTACATTCCCGCGCAAGCGCGGGGCGACGCGGCATTCGTCGCGCTGGCAGCGGATCATATTGTGATGCATCCGACTGCGACTCTGGGTGGGCAAGGCGAGTCAGAGCTGAACGAGGCCGAGGTCAAGCTCACATCGGCCTCGCTGCGCAACATCGCCAAGCGCAAGGGACGCTCGCCGGCCTTGGCCGCCGCCATGGTCGATGCGGAAGTGCCAGTGTTCCGCTACACGCGCGTCCGCGATGGATTAATTGAATATTTCACGCCCGAGGATCTGGCCGGCGGCGCCGATGCCAATGCCTGGCAGCAGGGGGCGCAGATTGGCCGCCCGGGCCAGCCGCTGGAGTTGACCGGCGAAGAGGCCGAGCAATACGGCGTGGCGCGGCACCTGGCGCGTGATTTCAATGAATTCAAGTCGCAATACGGTTTAGAAGGAGACCCGGCGCTGGTTGAGCCAAGCTGGGCCCACATTTTGATCGACGCGCTGAATTCGCCCGGCGTGAGTTGGCTGTTGCTGCTCATCGGCGGCGCCGCGCTGTATGCCGAGTTACAAAGCCCAGGAATCGGCCTAGGTGGCTTGATCTCGGCGCTGTGCTTCTTGCTGTATTTCTGGATTGCTTACCTGGGGGGCACGGCCGGCTGGCTTGAGGTGCTGCTGTTTGCGTCCGGCATCATGTGCCTGCTGCTCGAAGTCTTTGTCCTGCCAGGACTGGGAGTTTTCGGCCTGGCGGGCGGGATCCTGATGATCGTCTCACTGGTCTTGGCCAGCCAGACGTTCGTCCTGCCGCGGAATGCCTACCAAATTGCGCAACTGCGCAATTCGCTGCTGCTATTGACCACTGCCGGCGGTGGAGTGGTGGTTCTGGCCGTGCTGATCAACCGCTACCTGCCCCACGCGCCACTGTTCAATCGGATGATGCTGGCTCCGCCTACGCCCGAAGAACTGTCCGTCATCAACGCGCGTGAGGCAGTCGCCCAATTCGAGCATCTGCTAGGATGCCAGGGAGTTACGACCACTCCCCTGTTACCCAGCGGCAAGGCACGGATCAACGAAGAGATCGTTGACGTAATCGCCGACGGCGAGGTCGTCGAGCGGAACCAGACGGTGCGGGTTGTCGAAGTTCGCGGGAATCGCGTCCTCGTTCGCCAAGTGACCTAGAAGCGGGTGCAAAACCCCGTTAAATCCCAGGGAATAGCCAGGGTAGGTTGAACTTGTGCAATAGTAATGCTTCCCCCCTCATGCAGCCTGTTCCCCGATGGGGAGTGGATTTTGATATCTTGCTCTAGAATACCAGTCGCGACTTGCACGGCCGCCCGCTTCGCAGAGCGCGAATGATTCCGGCCGACGACTTTTCCTCGTATTCTATAAGGGCATACAAGTCCGCTCACGGGAACGAAGACGCGGCCGAGACCGCCACGAGCGGACGGAGGAGAATCGGATTTGATCATGGACTATCTGGTCTGGGCGGGCATTCTGCTTTCGATCGGCCTGGCGCTGGCTATGCTCGAGGTATTCGTACCGTCGGGCGGACTGCTAGGGTTCCTTTCGCTGATGTCGCTGCTGGCCGCCGTGATCATGGCCTTCAGGCACGGCCCGTGGTCGGGGATCGGATTTCTGGGCGCGGCGGTCTTTGCCGTACCGGCGGGATTAATCCTGGCTCTGCAGTGGTGGCCCAAGACGCCGATGGGCCGGCGCATCTTGCTGCCGCTACCGACGAGCGACGAGGTGCTGCCCGACAGTGACAGGCGCCGCAATCTGAAAAGCCTGGTCGGTAAGATTGGCAAAGCCAAATCGCTGATGTTGCCCAGCGGCGCCGTGGACGTCGAAGGGACGACCGTCGACGCGCTGAGCGAGGGGATGGCGATAGAGGCCGGTGCGTGGGTGAAAGTGGTCGAAGTGCGTGGCACACGGGTCGTGGTGCGCCCCACAGAACAGCGCCCTGCCCCCCCCGAGCACGACGACACGCTAGACCAATCGATTGAATCCCTGGGATTGGATCCCTTTGAAGATCCCCTTTCCTGATAGGGAGTTGCGGCTGGGCTTACGGGGCCTAAATGCGCCGCTACAATTTACCGTACCGCACCAAGGCCCGTCCGGCGTACTGCCCGGCGCGCCGTCATCGCTGATTGGGGATACGGTTTTATGGAAGTCTTCGCCCAGGCCAAACTTGGCGACTCGAGCATCGGCAATGTCGTCTGGATCGTGGCACTGTTTGCGCTGCTGATCGGCGGCCTGGTATTCTTCGCCATCTTTGCGCGATACTTCCGCCTGTATGTGCAGAGTGTTACTACGGGCGCGGGCATCGGCATATTCGATCTATTGGGCATGACCTTTCGCAAGGTGAACCCCACGGTCATCGTGCGTAGCAAGATCATGGCCGTGCAGGCCGGTCTCGGAGAATCGACCGGCATTACCAGCAAGGCGCTCGAGGCCCATTACCTGGCCGGCGGCAACGTACCGCTAGTGATTCGTGCCATCATTGCTGCCAACAAGGCCAAGACGATTGATCTCGACTTCAAGCTCGCCACGGCCATCGACCTGGCCGGACGCAACGTGCTAGAGGCCGTACAGACGAGCGTCTATCCCAAGGTGATCGATTGCCCGCCGCGCGGAGCCGCGCGGCAAACGCTCGATGCCGTCGCCAAGAACGGCATCCAGTTGAAGGTCAAAGCCCGCGTCACAGTGCGGGCGAATTTAAATCAGCTCATCGGCGGTGCGACCGAGGAAACGATTATCGCCCGCGTCGGCGAAGGCATCGTCAGTGCAATCGGTTCTGCCGAAACACACTTGGAGGTGCTGGCGCAGCCGGACCGTATTTCAAAGGCGGTGCTGGCGCGCCGGTTGGACTCGCAAACGGCATTCGAGATCGTCTCGATCGATATCGCCGACATCGACGTGGGCGAGAATATCGGAGCCCGCCTGCAAGCCGACCAGGCCGAGGCCGACATGCGCGTCGCCCGGGCCAACGCCGAAGGGCGGCGGGCGATGGCGGTCGCACAAGAGCAAGAGATGGTCGCGCAAATCGAGGAAAGCCGTGCCAAGCTGGTCGAGGCTGACGCCGAGGTTCCCAAGGCGATCGCCGACTCGATCCAGGCCGGCAAGCTGGGGATCCTCGACTATTACAAGCTGCGCAACGTGCAGGCTGACACCGAAATGCGCATGGCCATCGCGGGTAGCGGTACGGGGCAATCGCGCAACGGTCAGAAGGCGCAGCAATGAACGCAATCGTTCCGATCTGGGCCGACGCGGAATGGATCAAGCTGGTCATTCCGATCGTCATGTTCTCGATTTACATCCTCAATATGCTGCTAGGCGCGAAATCGCCAGCGGCAAAACAGGCCAGGGCCCGCCAGCAAGCCCGCGTCAATCCGCCCCCACCCCCCGCGGCGGACAAGCAGCGGGTTGAGGACGAAGTGGGCGAGTTTTTGCGTCGCGCGGCGCAACAGCGCAGCGGCAAAGAAAATCGTCCGGCGCCAGCCGCTCAACCCGCCAAGCCACCAAAACCAGTCCGCAAGCCTCTGGCCGAAACGGCGGCCAGCCGCGAAATTGCCACGCCGACGGCGGTCGAAGGCCGCCCGCGGACGCTGGCCACGAGCATCACCGAGTCGTATGCCCGACGAAACCAGCCCGAGCGCCCGGTCGCCTCGACCGAAATCACGCAATCGGTCGAGTCGATGGAGTCTCGTCTCGCCCAGACCTTCGATCACGCACTGGGCGCGATTTCGGGATCACCGGCCGGCGGCGAGAAAACTCCCGCCATGCCCATGTCGAGCACGGCGAACGAGTTGGTGGCCATGTTGCGCGATCCGCAGAGCATTCGCGAGGCGATCGTGATTAGCGAGGTTCTCCGCCGGCCTGAAGAGCGCTGGTAAGCAGTCTTCTCTGGCACACTCTCGGTTTCGCGGCTGGCATCCCTGCTTGCTGCCGAATCTTGCTGATCGATGACAGGGCGTGTTAGCGCCGCTATACTCCCGGCGGCAGCAGTCTTGGCGCAATGGTTTCTCGCGCTAAACTTCGCCCTGGATCGTGGCGGTATCCCACCTTCGACTTCGCGACAAAGAGAGTAACGAGCGATGGCAGTTTCTGCGGTGATACCTGGCAAAACGCGGCTTGGTTGGATTGGCACCGGAGTCATGGGGGCCAGCATGTGCGGGCACCTGCTGGACAAGGGATTTGCCGTCACGACCTACAATCGCACCCGCAGCCGAGCCGAGCCGTTGCTGGCGAAAGGGGCTCATTGGGCCGATTCGCCCAAGGCTGTGGCCGAGGCTGCGGACGTGATCTTCACGATCGTCGGTTACCCGAGTGACGTGCGCGACGTGGTGCTTTCGCCGCAGGGAACGCTGGCCGGATGCAAGCCGGGCAACATCCTGGTCGACATGACCACCAGCGAACCGTCGCTGGCCGAGGAAATCGCCGCGGCGGCCGGCAAGCGCAACGTACACAGCATCGACGCCCCGGTCTCGGGCGGAGATGTGGGCGCGCGCGAAGCGCGGTTGTCGATCATGATCGGCGGTGATAAGGATGTCGTCGAGGCCCTGCGACCGTGCTGGGAGGCGATGGGAAAAACCATCGTACACCAAGGGGGGCCGGGCGCCGGTCAACACACCAAGACTGTGAATCAGATCCTCATCGCTTCAAACATGATCGGCGTCTGCGAGGCACTGTTGTACGGCTACCGCGCCGGGCTCGATTTGCCGACCGTGTTGCAATCGGTGTCCCCCGGAGCAGCCGGCAGTTGGTCGTTATCGAATCTTGGACCGCGCATCATCGACAACAACTTCGCGCCGGGGTTCTATGTCGAGCATTTCATCAAAGACATGGGCATCGCCTTGAGCGAGTCGAAGCGCATGAACCTGTGCATGCCGGGATTGGCATTGGCGCACCAGTTGTACGTGGCACTTGCGGCGCAGGGGCACTCGCGCGACGGTACTCACGCCTTGGAATTGGCACTGGCCAGCCTGGCAGGCATCGACTGGAAGAATCGCTAAAACCGGCGCTATCAAACTAACTGCCGGGCGGATTTCTATTCTCGGGGTGCGCAGGTCGCCGATCTTTGACGGCCGCTGCTGGCGACCTACTGTTAAGCGGCTTCGCCGCATGTTGGCCTACCCCACATTTCGCAAGCGATCGTACGACTGTTACGGCCCTTGACCAGCCGCACGCAGTAGAACGATCGCTGGCGACGCACCGCCCACCTTGGTTTACGGTCGACCCAGCCGGACCGCAATTGGCGAGCGCTCCGACCATGCCCACCGATCAACTCTCAATCCAACCGCTTCCCGGCGCCGTCCCCAGTGACACGGGTGACCGCATCCTGATCATCGACGACGACGAAAACATCGTCGCTGGTCTATCCCGGCGGTTAATCCAACAGGGCTTCAGCGTGACGCTGGCGGCCACGGGCGCCCAAGGCAGCACGACGGCCCATCGCGACCATCCGGACCTGATTATCCTCGACCTGCGACTGCCTGATACCGATGGCTTTTCGGTTTGCCAGGAATTGGCCGACGCACCCGATACCTGCGGTACGCCCGTGATATTGCTGTCGGGTATGACGCGGCCCGACATTATCCGCCGTCCGCGGGCGGCGGGATGCCAGTATTTCGTCCGTAAGCCATGCGATCCCGGCACGCTGCTGGCGTTGATTCGGCACTCGATCGACGAATCGCGACGCTGCCAATGTGCCCCGGGAACCGGTCCAGCGCCTCAAATCGTGGGCCGCCCTTGAGCGGGGCTGCGCCGATTTGCTATGATCCCGTAGCGGCGCATCTGCCGCACAGCCGTCGGTAGCTGATAATTCGCGGCTTGCCAGCTAGCTTCAACACATTCGGAGACGCGCGTGGGAACGAAGAAATCGGGAAAAGGGCGACGCAAAGTAGGCCGCAAGAAACGCCGCATGCGCGCCAAAATCCGCCATCGCAAGGGATAGGATTCCCGAATTTCTTCTCGTCGTCGTCGGGGGCTTGCCATTCGGCCCGCGCTACGGCTGATGCGTGCGCCAGTGTTAACTGCCGAAGGTATCAAATGCCAACCGTTGCCGCGTACGGATGGCGTCAGGACTTGAGCATAATCCTGCGCTTTGTTGGCCTGTTTTCGCGCATGGCGCCGTTCGTTGCCGGTGCCTAGGCGCGTGCTAAACTTGAGGGTCCTGG
>DASXEJ010000194.1 GCA_036490175.1 Pirellulales bacterium
TGACGGCTTCGGTGGCGTGCCGGATGATATTGCTGACACCAGGACCGGCGAACGCTGCATGACACCCGAGCAACCCGACAAAAATCCCGACCATGACGGCCCGCGCGACGACGGGACCAGCCATCCTGGCCAAGACTCAGGTTCGCCGCCGCCGGGGTCGTTGAACGAGCAGATTCAGCATGTTCCGGTCAGTGCCCGGGTTCCGCCTGGCGTCAGCCGGGGGGTGTTCAGCACGGGGGTCATCGTTTTCGACGGCCCCAACGAGTTCGTGCTCGATTTCGTGCTGCGGCTGGGGGCGCCGCACGTGGTCGCCTCTCGGGTGGTGATGCCGCACCAGGTGCTCGCGCAGTTCCTGGCTGCGCTCCGCGAGAACATCACCCTCTATGAAGGCCGTTTCGGCAAGCCGGCGGCCATGCCGGTGCCCAAGAATCCCGAAGGGCAAAAGACGACGATTGCCGACTTGTACGAGCAGCTCAAACTGCCCGACGAGATGCTCAGCGGCGTGTATGCCAACGCGGTGATGATTGGGCACACGCCCTCGGAGTTCTGGTTCGATTTCATTGCCAACTTCTATCCGCGTTCGTGCGTGTCGGCCCGTGTGTTTCTCAGTGCCCAGCAGGTCCCCGGTTTGGCAGAGACGCTCAACACCTCGTTTCAGCAGCATCTGCGCAAGCGGACCGGCCCGCCCGAGTCGCCCGAGCCGCCACCACCGCCGGCCGGCTAATGCCCTCCGCGGCTTGGCTGAGAAATCCGACCGGTAGTGACGACAATTATTTCTATTTCGCACGCAGCGGTGTGGCCGGCCCATACGGCTCGTTCAACGATGCCGGACCAGCGCTATTCGCGCTGCCGCAACACATTGCGGTCATTAAAGATAGCTCAAAATGCAAACATTGACGCTGGTCATGGCAAGGCTATTATTAATCATATTCCACTAAGGCGCACCCTAAGCCACGATTGAAGTACGCCATGCCAGATCAGCTCCTGGACCGCGAACTGAGACTGTACGTCGACGTTTCCCAGCAGTGGAAGGCGGATCACCAGGAGGCACTGGGGTGTTATAAATTCGAGGACATTCTAGCGCGGGGAGTTCAGGTTTTCGGGCTGATTGTCAATACGGACGAGAATTGGCGAGCCGCGATCTGCGCTGGCCGCATCCAATTTGAGGAAGCGGCCCGGGACGAAATTCTTGCCGCTTTTCGTTTGTGGCTGCAGCCCTGCGATGCCATTTTGCAGCATCTCGCGTACTTCGAGGGAGCCGGGTTCGACGTGAAGCACGCCTATGATTTCCGCAGTTGCGTCCGCGAATGCCAGGGAATCCTGACGCCCGACGAACAGTTCTTCGTGGATGACCGGCTGGTAGAGTTGCGGGACGAAGCGCTCGATCAACATCGAGATGGGAATTGCCTTGAGCACAGGGCAAGCTAACGTCCGCACCGGCGCGTACAAACGCCAGCTTAGGCAACTGCCGCAAAAGATCCAGAGCGCCGCAGACGATGCCTTCCGGCTCTTTCTCCAAAACTCTGCCCACCCGCTGCTCGACGCTCACGCGTTGACAGACACCAAGAAGGGGCGGCATCGAAACGGCAGTCGCGCGATTTCCGTCACTTATCGATATCGGGCCATCTACGTCGTCGATGGCCCGACCAATGTCTGGTACTGGATTGGATCCCACGAGGATTACAACAACTTCGTTGGAAAGATCTAATCGCCCAACTGCCAACGAAATTACGATTCCGCCTCAGCAGCAATCGGGGTGATCCAATACCGAGGTGTCCGATAGTGGGCACGACCCGGCCGGCAGGCTATGATGACGCGGCCGCTGGTCGAATCCATCCGCCTGCACCCACCCGCCGGGAGTTCCTGCCATGTGCCGATCGCTCGCCGCGAAGACGTACTTGATGGTGCTCATTTGCGCCGCGCTGAACCCTGCGAGCCGTGCGCGGGCCGCCGAACCGCCGGCAGAGTCGAAGCCGCAATATCAGTTCGAAGGCATCACGATCGATGCGGCCACGGCCGACGAACCGCTGGCCCCGGCCCTGTCGGTGCAAAAAGCGGTCGGCTACCTGGATCAAGGCGCGCTGGCCTGGTCGGGCTCGAAAAAATGCGTCACCTGCCATACCAACGGCGTGTA
>DASXEJ010000195.1 GCA_036490175.1 Pirellulales bacterium
GGTCTTATCGAACGATTCCTTTTCGATCGTGTTCATCACCGCCAGGCGTTGTTTGCGGGCCTCGCTGGCGTCGGTCCCTTCTTTGACGGCCGCTTTCACGCGGTCGGTCACGTCTTCGATGTCGACCAATACGTTCAACTCCAGGTCGACGCACTTGACCTCGTCTTCGTGTTTGCGGGCATGAAAGCCGGTCTTGATCAAATCCTTTTCGGGCGTGCTGAGCTTTTGCAGGCAGTCAGCCCCCACGTGATGGTTGGTCATCACCAGGCCATCAGACGAGACGAATGACCCGGAGCCACCGCTGTTGAATCGCACGGACGATTGCCGTACGTGCTTCAGCCATTCGGCCGAGGGCTCGAAGCCGTACTTCTCCTTGAGCGCCTTATCTGGCGGATTGGTGAACAGCCACATTCCCTCGTCAGCTTGCAACGATTCAGCCGCGGCGAAACTCATGAACAAGACTCCCAGGAGGGTGACGCAAAATCGGCGGCGCAACATGGTGACTTATCTCGAAGGGTGTACGGTTAAGACCAGTTTTTAGCGAGTCTTGGCAGGCTTGGCAGGTGCCGCGGCGGTCGCGTTACGAAACAACAGCCCAAAGCCCGTCAGGGCCAACAGCAGAATCAAAGCACTGAACGCGACGACCGAAGGCCAATTGCTGTCGACCCAACCTTGCGGCATAAACCGCGCCAGGCTGATCGCATCGAGCCAAGAGGGAACGAAGCCAAAAAACGCCACGATGACCCCCGCGATTGCGCCGCCGGCAATGTAGCCGGAACTGAGCAAGACGCCTGGACTCATGTCGGCCTCCGCTTCGGACTGTCGTTTGACCTTGTCGACCAGCCAGCGCACGGCGCCCCCGACAAAAATCGGCACCGACGATTGAATCGGCAGATAAACGCCAACGGCAAAGGGCAGCGACGGGACGCCGGCTAACTCCAGCGTCACGGCAATCAGCACGCCGATGAACACCAACTCCCAGGGCAATCGTTGCTGCAGGATGCCGTCGATAATCAACGCCATGAGGCGCGTCTTCGGCGCCGAGAATTTATTGGGTACCTCGGAGCCGTCGTCGCGCACCTTGATGCGGCCATTAATGCCAGGGTCGACCAGATAAGCAATTTGGCCACGATCGTTGACCAGGTACTTACCCTGGGGCACGCCACGGACCAGGCCTTCGGTCGCGTGCCATACAAAGTATTCGTGATCGTCGTTGGCATACTGCCCGCCGGGCTTTTCCTTGTGTTTGAGCTTGTCCACATCGGGCACGATGTAGCGCGGTAGATTTTCCGGTTTTCTGGTCCAAACCGTGCCAGCGTTGTTCAACAGCAACAGAATGCCGCCGATGGCCAGGGCACTTGTCAGCGCTCCGATCAGGATCGCAATCTGTTGCCAGCGCGGTGTAGCGCCGACCAGATAGCCCGTTTTTAGATCTTGCGACGTCGTACCACCGTTACTTGCGGCGACGCAGACGATCGCTGCCACGGTCATGGCGGTCAACGTCGCGGCTCGATCGGTTTGGCCCATCGCCAGAAAAACCAGGCAGGTGAGCAGCAGCGTTGCCACGGTCATACCGGAAATCGGATTCGACGAGGAACCGATTTCGCCGGTCAATCGCGACGATACCGTCACGAACAGAAATCCAAAGACCACGATTAGTCCCGCGCCCGTGAGACCGTGCATCGTGACCCCCAACCCCAGATTGGGAATCGCCGCCATCGCCAACACCAACACAGCGGCTCCCAACAGGACGACGGTCAACGGCAGATCGCGCTCGGTGCGCAGGCCGCTGCCCGCTGACTTGCCGGCCGAGGGCCCCAAATCGCGCAACCCGGCTCGCAAGGAACTGAAGATCAGCGGCATGGCTTGCAACATGCTGATGATGCCGCCTGCCGCCACGGCGCCGGCGCCGATATAGAGAATGTAGTTGATGCGGACGTTACCGACGGCCTCGGCAATTGCCTTGGCCGATGCGCCGGAAGGCAACAGGCTCGGGTCACCAAATCGGAAGACCATCGGCGTGAGCACCAGGTAGGCGAGCACGCCGCCGGCCAGCATGATCGAGGCGATGCGCGGGCCGATGATGTAGCCCACGCCTAGAAGCTCGGGCGTTAGTTCACCGCCGACAAGTCCGCCGCGCAGGCCTTTGCCCGAGGCCGTTGTCAACGGCTGATTAACTTCGTCTTTCCAAAGGTGCAAGCCAGTCATCACGAACTTGTGAAGGAACGCCAGGCCGAATCCGGTGAAAACGGTTGCCGCCGTGGCTCCTCCTTCCTCGCCGACGATAAGCACATCAGCGCAGGCCGTACCCTCGGGGTATTTCAGTTTGCCGTGTTGCTTGACGATGAAGGCCCGCCGCAAGGGGATCATCATCAAAATGCCGAGCAGTCCGCCCAGCACGCCCACGGTCATGACGCGTGTCAGCTCCATATCCATGCCCAGCAGCATGAGTGCTGGAATAGTGACGCCGACGCCGAAGGCAATCGATTCTCCGGCCGACCCAGTGGTCTGCACGATGTTGTTTTCCAGAATCGTCGCCCGCCGGATACCGAACATCCGCGAAAAGAGTCGAAACAGGGTGATCGACAATACGGCCACGGGGATCGACGCGGAGACCGTCAACCCGACCTTGAGCACCAAGTACAACGATGATGCCCCGAAGACGATGCCCAACACGGCGCCGACCAACACGGCCGGCAAGGTGAACTCGGCCATGTCGCTCGATTCGGGGACGTACGGATCGTGCCCCGGCACAACGGGCGGCTTGGAAGAGCGCGGCTCGCTCGTAGCAGGTGCTGCCATCCAACAATACTCCGTTCGGTTGTCTCGCCGGCGTTTCCCACCGGCACAGGCCGGTTCCAGCCTTCGGTTATCGTCGTGGGGACGCTGGGGGCCTGTGGATCGGTCCCTGGCGTTTGATTCTCCCCCCTCGGTCGCCGATTTTCTGCGGGTCTGTTCGGCTACCCGCCGTCGCGTTCTGTGCTAAAGGTGGCCGGTTCGCCGCCGGAATGCAAGCCCGGAAAGGGGTGAAAGCTGGGTCGTTACCGACAGATGGTCGGCAGGGTGGGACGGCGCATGCCGTGGGACGGCCTTGGGCGGGGCTTCTGTGCGGCGGCCCAGCATGAGTTCGATTCGAGCGCGCCGATTAGAGATCAAGGTGCCGAGGCGCTAGGCCTGGTCTTCCGACTTGACATCGCGGATCGACTGCAAGAAATGCTCCATAGACGGGCATCGCTTACCAACTTGTGGCTCGACGCACGACATGATGGCCTTGGCCAGCACAGGATCGATCTTGGGCCGATACTTCAGGATTTCGACCGGGGGGTGCATGGCGTGCGTCATCGCCGCCCGGCCGTCAGTCCCCCGCTCCCAGGGAAGATTGAACGTGCAAATCTCGTAGGCACTGACGCCAAACGAAAACACGTCCAGCCGTTGGTCGGTTGCCAAGCGTTTGACTAGTTCCGGCGCCATGTAGTTGGGTGTGCCCGTCCGATTGCCTGGCAGCATGAACTGCGGCGTGGCCGGCACCGTCAGGCCAAAGTCGATGAGGGTCAGATGCTTGCCGTCGGGCGATACCATGAAATTGCGAGGGCAGACATCGCGATGGATGTAGCCGGCCTGGTGTACCGCGCCTAAGGCCTCGGCCGCCTGGCGGATGAGGCTCACACGACGGCCATCCAACAGCGGGCTGCGGCCAATCACCAGCGAATTGAGCCCCGGGCCATCGATGAACTCCATGACCACGAATGGCTCCCCTTGCAGGGTCGTCCCATAAGACAGCACGCGCACCACGTGCGGGTGCGAAATGGCCTGAACGATTTCCCCCTCGAACGGCTTCTTAAGCCCTTTGAAGCGGGCTTCGAATTCGACGTTTTTTTTGGGGTCGAGGATCTTCAACCCGACGACGGAGCCGGTCTTACGTTCGCGCGCCATGTAGAATTTGGACATCGTGCCCGAGATGGCTTCGCGCATGAACTCATAATTGCCGCGGACGTCGACGCGCCCCCCGGAGAGCACCGTTTTGAGGCTGTCGAAAAGTCCCATAGTCACCTAATACAACATGTTGCTGGCCGTCGCCGGCGCGAACCTACTGCAGCCGATGCCTGGCGCGCGTCGAGGCTCCCTGTCGTTCACTCTAGGCCGCAGGCGCAGAAGCATCAAGGCAACGGAGGCCGAACCGATGGCGCAGTACCACGCCGACCGCGGCCTATTTGCCGCAATAGTCGATCGTCCGGGCGATCTCGCTCTTCAAGTCCGAGCGGCGGACAATGCGGTCGATGAAGCCGTGCTCCAGCAGGAATTCGCTGGTCTGGAATCCCTTGGGTAGCTCGATGCGAATGGCGGCCTGAATTACGCGCGGACCCGCGAAGCCGATCAAAGCCCTTGGTTCGGCGAATACCACATCGCCCAGCGACGCGAAGCTGGCGGCGACGCCCCCCATCGTTGGATTCGTAAGAACAGAGATGAACAGTCCGCTGGCTGCATCGTATCGCGCCAAGGCGGCCGACACCTTGGCCATTTGCATGAGCGAAAAGATTCCCTCGTGCATGCGTGCCCCACCGCCGGAGCCACTTACGATGATCAGCGGCAAATGCTCGACCGTGGCCCGCTCAATCGTGCGGGTGAGCTTCTCACCGACGACAGCTCCCATGCTTCCCATGATGAAGGCCGAGTCGGTGACACCGAACGCCACGCGGCGGGCACGAATCATGCCAGTGCCCACTACGGCCGCGTCGCGCAAGCCTGTCCGCTTTTGCTCTTCCTTGATGCGATCACGGTAGGGCTTCTTGTCGGCGAATCCCAGCGGATCGGTCGGGCGCAACTCGGAGAACCATTCCTCGAACGTGCCCTCGTCCAGCAATTGCGCGATGCGCTCTTGCGCCGGCACGTACCAGTGGTAGTCGCACTCGGGACAGACGCCCATCCGCTTGTCGGCTTCCTTGCGGAAGATGGTCCGCTGGCAGCCGGGGCAGCGCTTCCACAAACCCTCGGGCACACCGCGCTTGGGGTGCTTCACGCTGGGCTGACCTGTCTGAACGTCAGATTTGCCGGTGCTCAAAGGCACGCTCCCGAACGTCGTGGGCGTGGTTTCTGGTGGCATAATACGGTGCCAATCGTAGCAGTTTCGATCGAGTGTGTAATCCCGAGAATGCCGGTCCGCCGGGCCCTTTGCCCGCTGTCCTGGCGATGACGCTATCTTCGTCCCAGAGCAGGCCCAAGGGAAGTGGCGGATCCGAAGACCCCAACGGCCGCGAACTCGCCGCTGCGGTGGGATTAGCCGCTATGGGCCACGTTTTGCGGTGTGATCTCGAGCAATTGCCAGTCGCCGTGGCAGCCCGCGGCCCGCCAGAGGTCCCCCAACTTGCCTTGCCCTAGGCGGACCTTGACCAACGAGGCTAGTGGTTCCGGAACGACCAGTGCGATTACCCCGTCACGGTGCCGCTTGAGCAGTTTGTCGATGACGCGCTCGACCCGGTCGCTGGCTTCGCCTAATGTCTCGCCTTCGGGGGGGCGGATGCTTTCGGGTTGGTCCTGCCACTGGCGATAAACGGTGGGCTGCTTGCGTTTCACTTCGTCGATGCACATGCCCTGCCACAGCCCGTGGTTGAGGTTTTGCATGCCGCGCAATTTTTTGAGTTTGACGTGCAGAGTTTCGGCGATCGCCGTGGCGGTGGCCTGTGCCGGCTGGCACATCGAGCTGTAGATCGCATCGATGGACTGGCCGGCCAGCTCACTCGTTAGTCGGGCAACTTCAGCGATGCCATGCTCGTTGAGCGGAACATCCAGAGTGCCTTGAATCCTCCCCTGGTCGACGAAGTCTGACGCACCAGGGCGAATCAAGATGATTTTTAACATTGCGGTGTTTGAATTCCTGCTGCCGAGTACATGGTTGCCTAGTTCAACCGATGTCGCGCTTGCCGAATGAGGAAACTAGGCGCTTGTTTGGTGTGTCCGAGCCAAGGTGGTCAGGTGGTCGATGGTTGCTCGATAGTCCTGAGAATGAAAAATCGCTGATCCTACGGAATACAGCTGTGCGCCGGCTGCGGATGCCTCCCCGATCGTTTGTTCGTGAATTCCTCCGTCAATCTCGCGCAATGGCCCCGGCCCAGGTCGATCGCGCAGGGCGCGAAGCTTCTCTAGGGCGATTGGCTCGAAGGTCTGGCCGCCGAAGCCTGGGTGTACGCTCATCACCAACACGGTGTCGCAATCTGCCAAGCAAGGCTCGATGGCCGACAGCGGTGTTTCCGGATTCAGAGCCAATCCCGCCGCGGCGCCCAGACTGCGTATTTGCCGCAACACGGCCGTGGGGTTCTTGGTCGCTTCGTAGTGAATCGTCGCCAGGTCCGCGCCAGCGTTGATATAGCGCTCGACCCACTTCTCGGGCTCGGTGATCATCAGGTGTGTTTCGATCGGCAGCTTGGTCAGCCGCCGCACGGTTTCGACCACGGCCAGGCCGTAGCTGAGGTTCGGGACGAAATGCCCGTCCATAATATCGAGGTGCAGCCCGGGCGCACCCGCCGCCTCGACGCGCGCGATCTCATCGGCCATGTGACCGAAGTCGCACATTAACAGCGAAGGGAGCACGCCAGGTAGCGCAGCACCCAATTGATTAAATGGAGAGTGTAGGGTCATACCCAAATGAAAGATGGCAAGAAGCGAACACGATTGCGTGTTCTGCGAGTGTGCCGAGGACGAAGCCTGCTCTATAGATCACCAGACGCACTTCATTGTGCGTCTGCCGAGGGGAGGGCAACTTGGAGGTAACTCAAAACAGTGCGCAGTTTTCAGCGGGCACCACGCCTATTCCTTCATGGCCGTCATGGCCGCGCACGACCCAATTCTAGCAAATCCACTGCGTTCCTGTCAGCGCGGACCGATATTCTTTGCCAACCCATTATGCCGGAATCAGTTACGCTCATTCGCCCGGCTCGACGGCGGTCGCCGTAAGATGTCTGCCCTCGGAAATTGTGACTATTGGGCGGGGATCGTGCGTGGTTCCGGCCGAAACAGCCGGCAGCGAATGTTACTGTTCGTCGGTTTCCTGACTGCGTGGTAAATCGGCCAGACTTTTCAAGCCGAAAAGCTGCAGAAAGCGACCGGTCGTGGAATAACATGCGCGGCGTGGCGCGCCCTCGGGCCGTTCGATTTTCAAAAGTTGCCGGCGGACGAGTTGGGCCAGAATGGCGCCGCTGGTACGTCCGCGCGTCGTTGAGATTTCCTCACTGGTCATTGATTTGTTGTAGGCCACGAGTGCTAGCACTTCGATCGCCGCTTGCGACAACCGCGCCTCGCGCACCTTGCCCGCCAGTCGTTCGCGCACTACGGCGTACTGTTCACAGAGTTCCAGTCGGTAGCCGCCGGCGTGACTGCGAATCGTGTACGGGCAGCCATTGCGCTGGTACTGCTCATTGAGGTCCTGCACCAGTTCGTCGACCTCGGATGCGCGCACGCCCCGCATAAGAGCTGCCATCTGCTGACTGCCGAGCGGTTCGTTCTGTGGGTGACCTACGAATAGCATCGCCTCGACGATGCTCCGCGGCGTGATTTCGGGACCTGGTTCTGTTGCGCTCGTGACGACATCCGGGCCTGCGATCGGCCCTACTGGACTCTCGGCGGGCGCGTACGGATCCTCGCCGCTGGAGAGCATCTCGGCGAAGCCGGCCGTCAACGCTTCCAGCGAGAGGCCCTGGCTAAGTGCGCTGCCCGAATCCTCGGGTTCTGGATTTTTCGAAGCGTCCATTCCACACCAGATTGCCCGTCACGGATCGATTCGAACTTACGGCACTGCACGGCTTAAGGTTCGCGACCACCGAATCGCGATGATTTGCACTGCATTCAGCGCCACCACGACTCAGGCGGTGACTGCGGCACGTTTGGACCATTCACTTTTCATAAAGGCCAGTCCGTCTTGTGCGAGCTGATCTTCGGTCTTGAACATGCGCCGCCAAATCTTGGTCGCGGCGGCCAGGGCCGGCAGCGCCATACCAAAAGCTTCGATCATCAGCCATCCGTCGTAGCCCGTCTCGCGCAGCGCATCAAAGGTGGCGTCCCACGGAATGTTACCTGTGCCCGGTGTACCGCGATCGTTTTCCGAGATATGGACGTGGACGGTCTGGGCAGCACAGTCATGAATCGCGCGGATGGGGTCTTTTTCCTCGATATTGGCATGGAACGTGTCGTACATCATGCGGCAGCGTGGATGGTCGACATCCTTGACGTACCGCACGGTATCGGCCGCACTATTGAGCAGGTAGCACTCGAACCGATTCAAATACTCCACGGCCAGGGTCACTCCGCAGGCGTCGGCGTGCTCTGCCGTTTGCCGCATGCTGTCGACCGCCCATTTCCATTCGTCGGCCGTGGGGCCGGCGCCGGAAAAGTGGCCAAGCGCCGAGTGAAACGGCCCGGCCATAATTTTCATGCCGGCCGCCTGACAGCAATCCAGGGCCAGCTTGTTGTTCGCCACGCCGGCGGCGCGAACCTTGGGATCCTTCGAAGCCGGGTTGTCGTCCACGCCGCGACAAGTCACGGCGGTGCGGTCGAGCCCCATGTCGTCGAGCCACAAACCGATGGCTGCAAACTTATCGGGATTGAGATCGAAGACGGGGGCCTCGATGCCGTCATAGCCCATGCGCTTCAGCTTCTCTACGACCGGCCGGTGCTCCTCTGTGAGGTTGTCGGTCCACAACAGAAGATTCATCCCAAACTTCATGGAGAGCTCCTCAGGGCTACGGCGTAGGGTCGGAGGGTACGGGTATTTGTCCGGGCGAGAGCAATTCCTCGAGGCGAGAGTCGACTTCGTCTCGGGCTGCGGGCAGAAACTCTTTCAGGCGTTCGGGCACTGCGGGCAGCCGTACGCGGCGCATGACCTGATTCAAACGGTAACACAGTTTGCCATCGTCGGCGTAGTCCGACAAGAATCTCTCCCGTACAAACAGCGGAACGAAGGCCGCCACGCGGACGGCCGGCCGCGGCGAAATCCGGTTCACGACCAACTCGACAAACGCCGGATCGACCGCGGCCATGGCCTGGTAATATCGCTCGAGCCGATCCGGTTCTTGGGCAATCAACGACGCGTCTGACAATATTTCAACCAGGATATGTCCCAAAAAGCTGGGCCGCATCCCTTCATCGGCTCCCAGCACGTCCCGCAGCCGTGCCGCGAATCGCCACGACAGATCGGCAAAGGCCGCCGTGGTGTGGAACCAGGCGTCGTCTGCGTGATGTTGCGCGATGCCGCCCACCAAGGCCGCCACACGCGGATCGGCATCCGCCCGCAGCGGTTCCGCATGCTTTGGCCGTACACGCGCGCCCCGATCCGAGACGTTCAGCCAGTCCGGAATCGCCGTCCCGGCCAAGAACCAGGGATCGTCGACGAACGCACGGCCATGGGCGAAGTAATTCATCGACCGGCTGGCGCTCCTGCTCAATCGATTTCGATCCAGCGACCACTCTTGGCGCTGGCCAACACCGCGTCACAAACTTTTTGCGTTCGCAGTCCGGCTCGGAAGTCGGGCTGCACGGGCTTGCCCGTATCCAGGCCCGTCAGAAAGTCAGCCAGTGCGTTGATAAAGGTGTGCTCGTAGCCGATCGTGCAGCCCGGGACCCACCACTTGTCCATGTAGGGATGCTCGAAGTTGGTGACGTTCACCCGCTGCCAGCCGGTGAGATGACTCTCAATTTTGGCCCCACTCTTGGGGTCGGCATATTTGAAGTATTGCAGGATGTGCGGATCTTCGAGATCAAAGAACACGCTGCCGCGCTCGCCATTGAGTTCGAACGTGTTGTAGTTCTTCCGGCCGCGGGCGTAACGCGTGCTTTCGAAGGTGCCCATCGAGCCGTTCGCGAAAACGGCCAAGAACATACAAGCGTCGTCGATGCTGACGGCTTGCTTCTTGCCCGTTTCGACGTGGGTGCGCTCCTTGACGAACGTCTCGGTGGCGGCAGTCACGCGGCGGATCGGGCCATTGAGCCATTCGGCAGTATCGATCGAATGGGCCAACAGGTCGCCAGTGACGCCCGACCCAGCCACGGCGGCATCCAGCCGCCATAGTGCGGCGCCTCCCTGGGGCACGTCGTCAGCGATCGTCCAGTCTTGCAGGTACGTCGCGCGGTAGTGAAACGGGCGGCCGATGCGACCTTCGTCAACGACTTGCTTCGCTAACGAGATGGCCGGCACGCGGCGGTAATTGAACCAGACCATGTTGGCGACCTTGGCCTTTTCGACCGCGGCGACCATCTCTTCGCCTTCGGCCACGGTCATGGCTAATGGCTTTTCGCACAGAATCATCTTGCCCGCCGCCGCCGCCGCCAACACGATCTCGCGATGGGTGTTGTTGGGGCTGCCGATATCGATCACGTCGATATCCTTGCGATCGATCAATCGGCGCCAATCGGTCTCATATGATTCGTAGCCCCAGTTCTCGGCGAACGCTTTGATCTTTTCGGCGTTGCGGGCGCAGCACGCTTTGAGCACGGGATGGTGCTCGTGCTTGAAAAACTGACTCACCTGGCGATAAGCGTTGGAATGCGCCCGGCCCATGAAGCCGTAGCCGATCATGCCGATGTTGAGTGGCTTAGACATACAGTTGGGCTCCGGTCGCTGCTGGAGGATGTCGAAGGTCTATGGATGAATTTCTAAAATCGATTTCAATACCTTCTCTTCCCTGGGAGGAGAAATTGGGCCGGGGGATTAAAGGCTCTGCGCATCCGACCCTGTGAACAATCTCTGGCAGGGAGCGATATTTCAAATAGCAACTAACAAATGCTCCTCTACATTCGTCATTTCACTGCTTCCACCCGTGCGCGTCCCGCACCGCGATCATCGAGGCCAGGATCGAGTTCCATGTCTTGGGTTGGTGCATCACGTCGTTGGGGAACATGCAGCCGTCCCAGCAGATGTGCCGGAACTGCTTGGTTAGCTCTCCCTTATCGTCACGCAGCCAATGGCCGGCGTCGCGGGCGATGTTGAGCCGCCCGTTTGGGTCGTCGGGCAGGCAGTGCCTTCCCGTTTTGTCGTGCGAGCCCGAACCCTTGACTGTTCCGTCGTTCTGCGCGACATGGAAATCCATCGTCCAGGGACGCAAGGCGGAGGTGAGTTTCTTGAGCGCATCCTGTAGCGCCGCGGTATTTTTCCAGTCGAAGTTCGCTGGCAGGATTGCATCCTCTGGGGCGTTATAGCCCAACAGGTAGAGCAGCGTATGGGCCATGTCGGCTTGAAATCCGACCGTCTTCGGCCGATCGACAAGTTCGAGTAATTGCACCATGCGTTTCCAGCTGTGCATGCCGCCCCAGCAGATTTCTCCTTCGGCGGCCAGTCGTTCGCCGTGGTCGACGGCAATCACGGCGGCCTCGCGGAACGTGTCCGCGATCCGCTTCGAATTCGATAGCGCGTCCCCCTGAGACCAGGTGCCTGGGTCGACTGAGGAATCGATTCGCACGACGCCATAGGGACGGACGCCCAATTCGCGCAGCCGTTTAGCGATGCGACAGCCTTTGCGCACCTGGGTTAGAAAATTCCCACGTTCTTCGGCCGTGCCCATGGCCGAACCGCCGCCGGTGGGAGGCCAGACCGGCGCGACGACCGAGCCAATGACGAGTTTACGCGCGCGCACTCTGTCGGCCAGCTTCTTCAGATCCTCGTCGGAAGAGTCAATGTCGACGTGGGGTGCGAACAGAAACAGGTCGACGCCGTCGAACTTGACGCCATCCACCTCGGCCGCGGCCGTCAAATCGAGCATCGTGTCCAGCTCGATGGGCGGCTCGGAGTCGGGCCCCTTACCGACGACGCCGGGCCAGGCGGCGTTGTGCAGGCGCGGAAAGTTGTTGGTATGCGTGGGGCTCATGCGTGCGTGTCTCGATGGGACGAGGGAGTTATCGCTTGTAATCGCCGATTTTGGGCAGCTTCGGGTGCGTGTTGGGGCCAAAGTATCGCAGCCCGACCAATGGCTCGCTGCCAGAGTTTTCGATTTCAACGCCGGCCGTGGCTGCTTCGTGCGTGATGAAGACTTCATCCTCGGTATGCTGGCCGAAATGAATCATGGCGGGCGTTTGCAAAGCCAGCTTGCCCATCCGGCCGCGCCCTTGCACCGTGATCCAACCGCTGGCGCCAGGGTCCTTCAACGTACACTTGGCGCCCGGCTCGACCGTTAGTTCCTTGGCGCTGAACAACTGCGCGCCGTCGATCGTGCCGTAGACGATCCAGCGGTCGGTAAAGCCCCGGCCGCTGTGGCTCTCGTCGACGATCGGCTCCAGGTAATTGTTCTCTTTAAAATGGGTGTCGACGTTTTTCTCCCAATCGAGCTGATCGATGATGAAATCCAGATCGTGATGCTTGTCCTTAGGCACGTCTTTTACCAATAGTGCCCAGGGGACTTCGCGACCTTCTACCAGCGACTGAAACATACCGAACACGTCGGAGCCCCATTGCGGCTCGTACGTGCAGAGCGAGCCCGGGGCGTGCAGCACTCCGGGCGGAATGAGCCAGCCGGTGCCACGTTTGAGGCGATAAGCGGCCGACAGATCGAGAATGCCGTTGTCACCTTGCGCCCAATTCTCCAGGCAGCGGCGTAATTGCTCGCGCGTGGTCCCCGGCGCGAGACCCATGAACGTATACGCGAAATTGTTGTCGACGTTGTTCAGTTGTGGCGGAAAGTAGTAACTCTCGGGCTTACCTTCCTGCCCAGTCAACGCCGCATGCTCGAACTTCTGGTGCATGTGGTGGGGGATCGGCCCCATGTTGTCGAAAAACTTCGAGTACACGGGCCAACGTTTGTACTTGGCGAAGATCCCGCTGCCGACTAGACGCTCGCCCCCTTCGGCCACCGCGTCGCGGAGGGTAAATCGCTGCTTGTCGAACGTGACGTAGCTCAATCCTTCGTCGGGGGTGCGGTTGTCGTTGGCCGCTTCGGTGGTGCTGGCGAACCAACGTTCGTCGATGCCGCCGCGATGAGCACCGTAGGCGTACCAATCGGTCGGTGCGAGCTTGATCCGCTTGCCGGGATGCAGAAAGCTGCGGGGAACCCAGGTAGGCGTGAGCCGCAGCAGGCCGCCGCCGGCATCCATAGCCCGATCGAGAATCGCGCTGACGTTGTCCTTGGCCACAATATCCTTGGTCGAGATCGTCGCAGTCGCCATATTTACCGCCCAACTCCGGAGTAAAGCCCGACCGTCGGCGGCCGGGCAAATCATTCGCAGCAAAGGACTTGTTTTATTCGCTCACCGCCGCGCTGGCAAGCGGCCGTGCGGCGTGTGGTAGTGGGCGGCAAAGTTTGCCGGTGATTGGATTTGAGCGACGTGGGCGTGGCACTTTTCCAGACCAACTTGATAGACGTCGAGGTGGCTTTGGAGCGCGCCGCTCTCCGCACAATTCGTGTGCTGGCAGCCGCCGGCATGGAGAACTTCACCCCCAGTTTTCAGCGAGGTTGCCGTGCCGGCGATGGCGAGGCATGTGTAACGTCGGTCGCTGCCGGTCGTCACAAATGAGTGCGATGAACCGTCTAGCAGTGATAGATACAATTTGGGCGGCCTGTACTCGCCCTGCCTCGCCGTTTTCCGCACACCCTCTTCAAGGAGCTATCGATGCCACGATTCGCCATGCGTCATTGCGTCATCGTCGCCGCCAGCGTCACCGTTTTGGGAATCGTGGCCACGGCAGCCTCGTCGCACGACCCCGCGCAAGAGACCAAGACGCCGGCCGGCGGCAGCAAGATATCCAAGGTTTTCGAGCAGATGCTGCCGAAGGGAGACTTTCAGAAGGTGGGCGTAATCACCGTCGATTATGTGCCGGGTGGCACGACTCCCAAGCACCGGCATGACGTGGCGGTGTTTGCCTACGTTGTCGACGGGAAAATCGAAAGCCAATTGGCTGGCGAAGAATTAAAGACTTTTTCGGCCGGCGAGATGTGGTACGAGTCGCCAGGCACCGTCCACCTGGTGAGTCGCAACGCCAGCAAGGAGAAGCCTGCCAAGTTGCTCGTCTTCTTCGTGCAAGAGGAGGGCAAAGCGCCCACGACGTTTGTTAAATGACCTGCGCCGAGCGAGTTCGTACAGCACTCATCGACTGGCAATTAGGGAATCGAATGACGAGTAAGACGAGCTGAATCGGTTTTACGTATGGCTGGAAAGTGTTGGCCCGGCATCGTACATTCATGACCTTTAAGGTTACGACCTGGATGCGCCGCTGACTTCCCGTTGCCCTCCCCGACTCAACTCCGGCTTTTCTCATGAACAAACAAGCGTGGGTGCTAACCGATCTGGATCACGGTGTCTACTTGCCCGAGTTAGAGCTGGGGCCGGCGGATTTTACCGGCGATCTTGTGCAGGGGCTGCGCGTAAAGAAGCATGTGTTGCGCGGCGGCCTGAGCGATGGCGTCGACGTGATCGAACTCGACAACGGTTCGTTGCGGTTGTCGTTACTTCCCACGCGCGGCATGGGTATTCATCGCGTGACGAGCGGAGATGTAGAGCTTGGTTGGCGGTCGCCGGTCAGTGGACCGGTGCATCCGACGTTTGTTAATTTGCACGAAGGGAACGGCATCGGTTGGTTGACCGGCTTCGACGAATGGCTCTGCCGCTGTGGGCTGGAGTCCAACGGCGGGCCCGAATGGGATGCCGCCGGGCGACTGCAGTATTCACTGCACGGCCGTATTGCCAATCTGCCGGCGCGGCGCGTGGAAGTTACCGTCGATGGGCATGCGGGCGAGATGACGGCCACCGGTATCGTCGACGAGGCAAGACTGTTCGGCCGCAAGTTGCGACTGACTTCGACCGTGCGGCTGCGCATCGGCGAGCCCACGTTGCATATTTCCGATGTAGTGCAGAACCTGTCCGGCGAGCCGACCGATTTCGAACTGTTGTATCACATCAATTTTGGCATGCCGTTCTTGCGGCCGGGTGCCAGCCTGATGGCGCCCGTCGCGCAGTTGGTTCCCATAAATTCTCATTCCGCCACGGATGTAGCGAGCTGGAATGCGTACCCTGCCGCGCAACCGGGACTGCCGGAATTTGTACATTTGTTCAAATTAACGGCGCAAGACAAGGGGCAGACCGCCGTCTTGCTGAAGGCCACCGAGGATCGGGGAGCGGTGCTGCGCTACAATACGAATCAACTGCCCTGCTTTACGCAGTGGAAATGTCTGCAGTCAGAGGCTGACGGCTATGTAACGGGATTGGAGCCAGCAACGAACTATCCGAACGGGCGCTCGTTCGAAGAGCGTCAGGGGCGTACCGCGGCGCTCGAGCCGGGTCAGTCGCGGACGTTTGACCTCTCAGTCGAGATTCTAAGCTCGGCCGAACGGGTGGCCGCGGTTGAAGGCGAGATTCGCGCGATCGCCGGCGACACGAAGCCAGCCGTATTCGACCGTCCTCAACCCGGCTGGTCGCCGGTCGAAGGGTAGATGGGACGTCAGCGGCCGAGAATCTCGCGCCACGTCTTGGCGCCCGGCTCTTCCACGCGTGCGAGCCATACCAGGCCCAACCCTCGCGCTACGGTACCGATCAGAAACAAGAGTGCGAAGTGGTCGATCGTGAGAGTGCCGATCGAAGTATGAAAGTCCATGCCGCGCAGCCGATCGAGAAGCACACCGCCGGCGATAGTGCTTAGCCCATAGGCGACCCCGCCCAACGCTTCGAACGAAGCGATGTAGCGGGCGTTGTCGTCGGCGGGCGCGAGCTTGAGCATGATATTGGTCAGGCAGATGTTCAGTCCGGCGTAGGCCGACCAGACTGCCCAACCGCCGGCGATCCACCAGGGGTGCTCTGGCGACGCAAAAAAGTAAAACAACGGGCCGAGCGCCACAATCGCCTGGCTTAGCTCCAGCACGGGTCGATTGCCGAACCGATCGCTTGCGCTCCCCACAGCCGGGCTGAGCGCCATTTGTCCGGCACGCATCCCCAGTTGCATCATCTGCATCGGCAGCACACCGATGCCGAGGACGTAGACATAAATGTTCTGCGCCGCCTGCGTGATGCCGTTAAAGAACGAAAACCAGCAACGATAAATGAGCAAACGGCGGAAACGTGGATCGGCCAGTGCCGAGCGCGCTTTGTTATCTTCTGCGCGTAGGCACCGCAGCGGAGCACGCACGTCGGGCATGAGCAACAGTGGCACGAGTGAGGCAAGCAGAAAAGCCGCGCCCAGGCTGTTCGGGATGACGTATCCCAACAGTAATCGTTCGGGTTGAGTAGTTTTGTAAAGTGTCTTCCAATGGTCGGTGAAATAACCGCTGGCCAGCAACGTGGGAATTAAAAACGCCAGTTGCCACACCTGGCGGCGGCCGAAGTACCTGCCGCGAATCTGCTGCGGCACGAGCCCGGCCAGCCACGACCAGAGCGCAACGCTGCCAACGTATTCCAACAATTGATGCACGCAAATCAGCGCGATCATAGCGCCGAGCGCCGTCGTACGGGGCAGGTCGCGCAGCAAGGTCACTGTGGGAAGACCGACGGCCAGAAGCGCGTAGCTGGGAAAGGACGCCTTGAGACAGGTGGCCTTGATGCCGCCGAGCGGGCCGATCAGCGCGGGCGTGATCAACCGCAACAGACCGATCAGTGTGGGCGCCGCGATCAGCACACTCAGCGCGGTTCCCTTGGCCCCTAGCTCCTGCGCTAGGTAATAGATAAGCGTTCCTGTTGTCAGACCGTTGCCAACTGACCATAAGACACCGTTAGCATAGCCCAACCGCAGCGCGCGGCGACGGACCGAGCGGGGCATGTGGCGCGCAGGCCCCTTTGCCATCTCTGACGAGTTGCCCCTGGACATTGCCCCGCAGTCTCCGAAGGAAGGCGCCGCGCATTCGCGCGGCGAAGAGTGGCAAAAGCGCGACGTCAAATATCGCGACTCACCGCCGGCAGGTCTAGCGAATTCTGCGCGGCGAAAATCGGTGCCAGCGCGCAGATACCTTGCCGTCGAGCATTATCCGGTTATGCCAGCCGTTGGCTAGGGATTCGCCGGGGGCGGTATCGGTGCGGGCGGACCTGAAGCCGGAGTGTCATCCGCAGGAGGCGGAATGGGCGCAGGAGGCCCGGCTGCCGGCGGAGCTTTCGCCGGCTTGGTCGCAGGAGTCTTCGTCTTGGTGGTGCGCGGCGGCTTGGCGTTCTTCGCGGGGGCTGCGCCCCCGGCTGGCGGGGCGTCAGGGAAGAAGTTGTCCGGATCCGCCTCGCCCGGCGGCGGAATGGGGGCCGGGGGCCCGTCCCGCTTGCTGCTGGAAGATTTCGTGGGTGTTTTTGTTCGCGGACGCTTGCGGTTTGCGGGAACGTCGCCGTTGCCCGTGCCATCGTCCCAGGCATTGTTGGGAATCTTTTGGCCTTGGTCGTCATATTCGTCCAGGTTTTTAGTGGACTTTGGCTTCCGAGTGCCGCGACCCTGCGGCGGCTGCTTGGCCGGCGTTCGCCTGGGCGGCGGCTGAACTTGGGGGTCGGCCCCCAGAGCCGATTCGTTCACTTGGCCGATGGGCTTCTTGTCAGGAGGAGAATCGAAAAGTTTGTTCGAGCCTTCGACAATGCCTGGCGCCGCGGCGGCCGCGGCAGGGTTCGGATTTTTACCAGCGGCACTGCCGAATGCACCGGGCACAGCCGCCGGCTCATCGATGATGTCAGGCTTGCCGAACGGATTTTTCTGCGCCGCGGGAAGTCCGGCAATCGCCGGCTTCGCGGCCGCTGGAGCCTGCTCGGCCGCCTCGTTCCGCCGACGCTGCTCGTCGGCCATTTCCTGCGGCAGGGTACCGGTGTCGACCAGCAGATAGCCGGCCCAGAAAAATGGATTGTCGGCCTTGGGTGCTTCTTCTCGCGCGGTCAAGCGGAGGCGCGGCTCGGCCGATGCGTTCAGCGGATTTTCAGAAACGAGCATCATGCTGCGCTGCCAGGCCTCGGCGGCGCTCGAATGGGGTAATTCCTGGACAAACTCGCGCACCAGGTCGACGCTCGACTGCCCTCCCGTTCGCCAGCGGCTGAGCAAAATAGTCCTAGCGCCATTCGCCATCAATGCGCAGACCGACAGGAACACCTCGTTGCCCGGTTCGCTGGGAGGCTTTTTCAGAGCCCGCTCGGCCGCTGTATGGAAGGACGGCAGAGCGATGAAATCGGGTCCACCCCAAGGCAGCGCAAACCAGTTCGAGATGGCGGTATTTCCCTTGGCGTCATTCGGCATGGGGGACCATTCGTAGGGATCGTCATCGGGCACGGGAACTTCGTTCAGCACGATCAGCCCGTCGAACATCGTCGAATAGGCGGCAATGTCGTGGGGCAGCGGAGAACGCAGCGCGACGGCCCCGGGCAGCGCCTTGTCGATTTCTTCAAAGGCCGCCTCGGTCGACACGGCGTCATTGCCTTGCATGAGCTTGCCCAGGACGACGGCGGTAGTGCCGCCCGCGCGGCGCGGCCGCGGATCGGCGACTCCCAACGAGACCAGCGGCGCATAGCGGATTTGCACTTTGGTCATGAGCGGGACGTGCTGGTCGCCATCCGAAACTAGCAGTGCCTCGAACGGTAAGTACCACAACACACCATCGGGAACGATGACTAATTGCTCGAAAGCCTTCAGGTCGGCCCGCGAGTCTTTGGTCAGAGAATCGAAAATCTGGCGTGCCGGTTCGCGCCAGCTTTCGGCGTTGAGATCCTTGGGCGTGACGTCACGATTGACGTCGACGCTTCCCAGGCCGTGCAGCAGCTTCATCACCGGCTTCATCAAGTGCTCGTCGCGTGGCACCTTCCAGTAGCCGTACTTATCGCGCGTCATCAAGATCGCGTACGCCTGCCGCGGCGTGGAGAAAAAACTAAGGATCGCCTGCCCTGGCGACAAAGCCGCCTTGACGTCCTTCGTCGGACGGAACGGCGGAAAGATCAAGGAACAGGGCTCGCGGCCCACGGACATCTGCCGTAACAACAACTCTTGCTCGGCACTGACCTGTGTCAATTTGGCCAGCTTGTCGCTTTGGGCGTGCGTGCTGGCCGGGCTGTCCGCCACGAGCGGGGCGTTCTCCAATTCTTTTCGCAGCTGTTGAGCCTGTTGATGCAACTTATCGTAGTCGGCATAGCGGGCCAGCAGATCTTGGCGCTGGAGTTTGGCCGCCTGGTCGAGGTTGTCTTCGGGACCTTCGAGCAGCCAACGCAGATTGTGCGTGCGGCCGCCGAAGTCCAACGTATTAAGAAAGTGATGGCGTCGCGCCAGGTCGCTGATCTCTAGCACCCGCTCGTGATCCTTGCGATCGACCGCCACCTCAAACCAGTGCTCATAGGCAAGCTTGTGGGGCACGATCATCAGCGACATCGCTTCCAGCGGATCGGTACTCCAATCCGTCGGCGTTGGGTCGCGCAGCACTTCGTTGTAAAGATCCATCGCGACGCGTGGCGTCACTGTTCCGTTGGCGTACAGCGTGTCGGCCAGCGCGATATGGAACAACCGCAGCGAGCCGTTTTTCTGAAATGTCATGGCCTGGGCCACGCTCGTGTCGCCGGCGTCGATATTTCCCTGTTGATATGCGGCCAGGGCCGAAGTGAAATTGAGTCTCGCGCCCAGCTTGCCCATCGACATGGCTCGACGACCAATCGTCGAAACCGCGCTGGCCAGCAGGGTGGTGGCTGTCTGCGGCTGGTCCATAACGCAGTAACATTCGGCGGTCAGGACTTGCATCGAGACATTCATCTGGCGCAGGCTATTGGTTTTGGCCCACAGAGTTGCCGCGATGAGGGGCTGATAAACCCCTGGCCGGTTGGCCATCAGGTGCGTCAATTGGCCGAAGCGGAGCGCCTCTTCGACGACCGTCGGGTCGCCGTACATGCCGGCCGAGTAACTGGCTTCGGCAAAATAATTGGCCGCCGTGTCATAGTCGCTCCCCAGCAGTGCCAGACGCCCCAGTTCCAGCAGCGCCATGCCGGTCATGGGGTGATCGTATTGTCCGGCCGCCAGTACGGCCCGCTCGAGCGATGCCCGGGCCTGCACTTCCTTATTTCCGCACGTGTAAGCAATGCCTAGTTGCAAGTCGATCCAGCATTCCGACCAGTGGTTTGGCGGTCCGGGCCGACGCGATAGGGCCGTGATCAGGTCGTTGGTCAATTGATCCTGGGCGCACGCCGGACCCATCAGCTCGCGCCGACGGCGCATCGCCAAGGCCGTGCAGCGGACGATTTCCTGAACATGGATCGAATAGCCAATCGGATTCTGAACGACGCCGCCGCCGTTCTGCACCAAGCCTTGCGCGCTCGCAAACTGTCCCTGAATAATGGGAATGGTGTCTGGGTAGTGTCCCAACACGAATTGGCGCGAGCTGCGCCCCCAGGGCATCGGCCTGAACTCATTATTGTTGGCAGTCTGAATGCCCGGCTGAAATTGGACGCTGACCATCCAATTGTTGAACGCGTAAAATAGTTGAAGCGCATTCGTGTACTGCACCAGCGCTTGCTGATGTTGCCCCATCTGGTAATAGCACTCGCCCAACATCGTGTTGGTGCAGATGGAATCAATCCAACGATTGGTGCCGGCCTTGATTCCTCCACGAGCCTCGTTCTGAAATCGCTGGGTCGCGTCGCGGTAGTCGCCGTCATAATATGCCGAGAAGGCCCCGAAGTAGCTCATCGAGGGAACCGACATCATGAACTGCGCGGTCGCCGAACGCGAAAACGCGACGGCGAATGCCAGCAGTAGCCCGACGCGGACAATCGCGCGCCTGCCACGCCGCGAGTAACAAACTAAGTGCCGGAGCACTGTTTCGGGCACGTGTTGTCCTCCTCTTGCAGCTAGCGGCGCAGTTTCCCGAAGCGGGGGCCGTCGAGCGCAGGCCTGTTGTCCAGACAGGCGGTTGCCGGTGCCTATGGGGGGAAGTGATTACCGCTCACCGTGCAACCTCCAGCATACAGGCTCGTCAGGCGCTTGGCAAAAATCGGGAGGTGTCTTGAGCGATAGCGGACAATCCTGCGCGACGTGGGAAATAGCGCCAAAACGGCTGCCGGCAAAGGACTTTAGAGCATCACCCCCGATTCGCTCTGCTGATATGCCAGCTAGGAGGCCTGCCGAATGGCTCAGGAAAAAAACCACCTTCGCGGGTGCTACCATTACGGTTTTTCGGAAATCGGCCGAAAGTCCTGCGAGGCTGAGGACGATAAACGTGGGTAGCAATTCTGCCGGTTATAGCGGTTACAGAGTTTTTTCGGTTTCTGAGGACGCCGGAAGCCGCTACGGCACTTCGACCAGGAAATTCAGATGGCTCGGTCAGACCTCGGCTCGATCAAGGCATGCGTGTGCAGCATTGGGCTGCTCGCGGTGATGAGCAGCGTCGGATGCCAAAGCGACTATGCCGGCCAGACTTTGCCCAGCCCCTATTGGCTACAAGACGACATTCAATACTTTCCGCCGGGTCCTGAATTCAAGCTGTCGCGGGAAGCCGCGGCGATGAAGACATACGGGACCGGGCGCGCGGCAAAGCCAGGTTCCGGACCACTTGCTCCGGCCGACGGTGCACCCATTCCAGGTCTGCTGCCGGGCGATGCGCCGCTAGGTCCGCCGCTGGGCGCAGGCGGACCCGCCGTTGGACCGCCAGCAGGTCCGCCTGTCGGAGTTCCTCCGGCCGATGCACCACCGCCCCCCGTTGGCGACGAGCCAGCCGAAGGCGACCCATTCAATCCCTAATCGAACAAACGTATTGAGGCTGCAAAAAGGCTCGGCGGGCAGCCGAGCCACGGCAGCGATGGAGTAAACGAGTAAGCGAGCGACCACGTGCTCGAGGTGTGCGGCCAGTTCGCAAGAGCTGCTGCGGCGCGTCCCAGCGCGGTTACCTGCCGATTCGAAACGACTCCCTCGCTGCCTACCGGTTTTGTCGGACGCCTTGGATCGAGGCCGAGCACAGGCGTGCGTACCGCCGTAACGGCGGACTAGATTTGGCCACGCTCGAAGGCGCATAGGGGGGGACCGACGCTCTTCGCCGCTGGTGACCGTTTGGCGCTGACCAAGCGCTGTGCGGTCACCGGTAGGCGAAGAGTGAAAATAGCGTATTCACTCCCACGTGGGAGTGAATGGACTGCGCGCGGTGCCCTATTGGCGGCGCCGCGGATAACTTCGCGGCTGCCGACCGCGCGGGCGCGGTTAGCGAGCTGAGGGGAACGACTTCGAGCGACAGGCTCGATGGGAAATGGACACCGCGAGTTTTAAGGCCGGCGCGCGAGGATTCTCAGGTCATGCCCGATCCAGACATCAGCCAGGCAGTCCAAACGTGGTTTAACGAAGCATTCGTGTGGATCGGGTTTGGCACTGTCTCGGGGCTGCTCGCCAAGGCGATCATGCCTGGCCGCGATCCGGGCGGAGCCGTTGCCACCTTGGGGATCGGCATTGGCGGCGCCGTTGTCGGCTGCGGCATCTTGTCGTTCTTTGTGCCCGAGTACCGGGTGTCGCCGTTGACGCCGGTGGGATTCGTGGTGGCGACCGGTGGCGCCTTTTTGCTGTTGTTCTTCTACAGGCTATTGGCCGGGTACGTCATCCGCGAGGATGGCGAGGGCTACATCCCGCGACCTTATTTTGGCCGCCGCGAGTATCGCGGTCGACGCCCGCCCCTCTATCAAGAGCGGACGTATCGAGATTAACGGCACGATTACCGTCGTCTGCCGATATCTCCTCGATGACCGTTGCCTGGCAATGATCCGCTACCGTTGGTGACGTGAAGTACACGAGGCAAGCGCATTCAGGCGTAGCGCGGCGACCCCGCAGTGCGCTGCGATCGAGTACTCAAAGCTTGGCGTCGATCGCCAATCCATCCCCACACACGGCGCTTGATATGCAGGGCTTGCGCTCGTAGCGCCGTGGGGGCAAAGTAGCTGTAACGGTAGCTGGAGACGAGCGAGGTGCGCCAGTGGCGCTTGTAGGGTTCGTAGCCGGGGCCCAAGTCGAATACTCGATCGCCCCGTTCGTAGCTGTCGCGAACCAGCGACTGCACCAGGACATTGCCGGCGCCGTCGCGCGAGATGTTCGCATCGAATCCCATCCGTAGTCCCGAAACATGTCCTTGGTAGTGGTAGTTGTACATGAAGGCCGCCGGACGGCCGTCGAGCAGCAGCAGATTGACATCGACCGCGCCGGCGCGAACGGCGGCAGAATGTGCGTCGCGTAGGAACTTGCGAATGGCCTCATGCGACATGGTGGTGCCGGTCGTGGAAGAACCTTGCCAACTCTTGGCCGCGACGTCGACGCACTTGTCGTACAGATCCCAGCGAGGATCCGCGTCACCATGTGACTCGCCGCGCGGGCGATAACGGACAGACTGCACGTCGCCGCCGGTGCGTAGCTTTCGCTCGCCGCGCCGCACGTTACCACGAAAGTGCCCATCGCGCCCGGCCCAGTAGTCTTCCCAGGTGCCCGTCAACTCGA
>DASXEJ010000196.1 GCA_036490175.1 Pirellulales bacterium
CTATTCGCTTTCCAGCAGCTTCTATAGCACGTTCGATCAAACCGGTGACGTCTATAACTGGAACGAAACCTTGCTCGTTAATCCCGTCGGCAATGGAGTCCAACTTACCGGGAATTTTCGGGGCGTCCGGGGCGGTTCCTGGGCCGACGACGCCAACGCTCTGCCTGCGACTCGCCGGCTCTTTGACAATCCGGCGGGCCAGATCTTCGACTACACGTTCCGAGTCGCCTTGGTGCCGGAACCAAGCACCGCGGCGCTTTCGATCATCGCCTGCGGCACGCTTTGGTGGTGGAGAAAGCGTTTCAGATAGCGCTGACCGCCGAAACGGTGTCAGGAATGCTCTGTAGAAATCCACGCCTGCCAGCTTAATCCGCTAGCTGGCGGGCCTTCGTATTGGACGATGTGAGAACTACAAAATCTCCTCGTCGTGTCCTGCTATATGGCGATCTCATCGGGCGGCTGACGCTGCGGCCCTACTCTGGCAAGTACAGCCGCAAAACGTTCACGCAGCCTCAACTGTTCGCTTGCTTGGTGCTGAAGGAGTTCCTGCAGCTCGATTACCGCAAGCTGAGCGCCCTGTTGCGCGACACGCCCGACCTGGCGGCGGTGATCGAGCTGAAGAAGGTTCCGCATTTCACGACGTTTCAAAAAGCCGCCGGCCGTCTGTTGGCCTTCCGGCCGGCACGGCGCCTGCTCGACGAGACCATTCATCTGGCCAAGTGGCAGCGGAACCTGCCTGCGACGGTGTCGCTGGCCGCGCTCGATGGTACGGGCTTGGAGTCGCGTCACGCCAGCAGTTACTATGTGCGCCGCCGCGCCAAAGGCGGAAAAACGTGGCAAAAAACGACCTACCAGCGGTTTCCCAAGGTGGGCATTCTGTGCGACACCAACAGCCATTTGATCCTGGCGGTCGTCCCTGGCCGCGGCCCAGCGCCAGACATCCCGCACTTCCGCGACGCGCTCGATCAGGCGTTGTCGCGCACTCCGATCGAAACCCTGGTCGCGGACGCGGGCTACGACGCCGAACATTCGCACCACTTCGCCCGTCAGCAGCGCGGCGTGCGGTCGCTGATACCGGCCAAGGTCGGCCGCCAGACGGACAAGCCGGCCAAGGGCTATTGGCGACGACAAATGCAAAGGCGTCTTCATCTCACGCGGTACACTCAAAGGTGGCAAATCGAAACCGTCAACAGCATGCTCAAGCGGCTGATGGGCTCGGCGTTGCGAGCCCGCAAGTACTGGAGCCAATGCCGTGAAATTCTCCTGCGGTCCATCACCCTCAATATCATGATCCTGAGACGTGCCAGGGTTTCTACAGTGCATGTCAGACACCTTTTCCGGGGCCGACAAAGGCTTTGGCGATTTGGATGCTGCCGCAGGGATGTAGGCAAAAATCCCCAGCGACCGATAAGACCCCGCTCGCCTGCGGGGTTTTTCATGCGCCCCGTCCCCCGGCTACAATAGCGGGATGGACGAACCAAGACCCAAAATGCGTTGGTACGCACCCAAAGACCCGACGCCCCGCGAAGCCTGCCCCTGTTGCGGCTACGTGACCCTAGCCGAGCGCGGGATGTCGCTGATCTGCCCGGTCTGCTTTTGGGAAGATGATGCCTTCATCGGCAACAAA
>DASXEJ010000197.1 GCA_036490175.1 Pirellulales bacterium
AGCCGTCGCTCAATGATTCGTTCACGCCACTGGTGTTTGCCTCGCATGTCGGCGACTTTGCTAACTATGAGGGACTCAACGTCGGAGGTCACCTGACGTTGCAGCACACACTGACTGCGAACAGCCTGGTGCTCACGGCCCGACCGACTATCAACGGCGACATTTCACTCGATGGGATTGTGAACGGCCTGGACGTGAATGCTGTGGCAAGCAGCTGGCTAACGCATAATGTCCACGGCGACGTCAACGGGGATGGAATCGTCAATGGCCTCGACATCAACGTCATCGCGGCAAATTGGCTATCAGGCAGCGGCACGGGCGCAGGGAGCACAAATCCCGCTGTCGTGCCCGAACCCTCGTCGCTACTTCTGGCCACGTTCGGTGTGCTCGCCTTGACGATTCGACGAAAGCACCTGCGCAAGGCCTGAAAAAGTCGTACGCCCGTAACGTACTGCGCGTGGAGGGAGCAGGTTTGACTTCGCGTCGAGCTGAGTTATAGGGCGTTAGCCATTTCGCGCTCGACGCGCGCCAGGTCGGCGTCGACCATCATGGCGATGAGCTCCTGGAAGTCGATCGTCGGTTGCCAGCCCAATACTCGTTGAGCCTTACTCCAGTTGCCGCGCAAGCGGTTGACCTCGGCCGGTCGGTAAAGCGCCGGATCTATGTCGACATACTTCGACCAGTCGAGACCCACGTGCGTAAAGGCCAGTTCGACCAGTGTTCGGACAGTGTGCTTTTCGCCCGTCGCGATCACGTAGTCGTCCGGCTTGTCTTGCTGGAGCATCATCCACATGGCGCGGACAAAGTCCCCGGCGAAGCCCCAGTCACGCTCGGCATCAAGGTTGCCCAATAGCAGGCGCTCTTGCACCCCGAGCTTGATGCGCGCCACAGCGTCTGTCACTTTGCGAGGTAGGAATTCTTTGCCGCGCAGCGGCGACTCGTGATTGAACATGATGCCCGAGCAAGCGAACAGATCATAGCTTTCGCGGTAATTGACGGTAATGAAGTGCCCATAGGCCTTCGCCACAGCATACGGGCTACGTGGCCAAAAGGGTGTCTCCTCTGTCTGCGGCTCCTCGCGCACCCGGCCGAACATCTCGCTGCTCGAAGCCTGGAAAAAGCGAATTTTGGGATCGACCAGTCGCACGGCCTCCAGCATCCGCGTTACGCCCAGGGCCGTGAACTCGCTCGTCAACAGCGGCTGCAGCCAGCTGGTGGGAACGAAGCTCTGTGCGGCCAGGTTATAAATCTCGTGCGGGCGAACGTCGCGGACCAGGTTCACCAGCGAGAGTTGGTCCAGTAAGTCGGCCTGGTGTAATTGAATGCGCGGCGCGAGGTGCTCGATGCGCTCGAAGCATTCGGTGCTCGAGCGGCGTACCATGCCATGAACTTCGTATCCGTTGTCCAGCAAAAACGACGCCAGATACGAACCATCCTGCCCGGTAATCCCGGTGATCAGTGCGCGCTTTGTCATCAAGGGAACCGTGTGAGCCGGGGGTTGTCGAGGGAGAGAAGCTGGGGCCCGTGCGCGACTTGCTTGTTTACCGCACAAGCAGATTACCTATTCTGATTCTACGCCGTCTGGAACGCAATCCCGTGATACGGCTGCCGCGATCCCCGGAAACGCAGGGTTGAATACCCAATGTTCGTTCTTCATAATGGGTTAGCCTCGATCCGTCACGGTGTGACGAAGGGGTCAACCTTGCCCGTGCCACAATAAACTGGCGACGTTGCGCCGTGCCCGGCCGGGCAGCACGCGAAAAGGCGGCGTTCGACTGCAACGCCGGCATGACCACAATCTGATCTAGATTGCGGTCAACAGGCTTGTCGAGAAAGCACAGCACCTCTCTCGGCAGAGTCCTTCCTCCCTAATCGTGCCGTACGAAGATTCTAGAAAATGACAAGCCGGTCCAATTCAGCGAAAGGCCCGACAGTGTGGACGTCGTCGTCGCCCCTGGACAAGCGGGGCGGTTCGAGCGCGCCCTCGTCTCCGCAAACCGATCAAGTGCGAGCTTGGTTTGGCCGTGCCTGGCCGTTCTTGGTATTGATTGGGGCTGTTTTGATCGTCTTCGGACATGTTATCCAAGGAGGATTCTCGCCGATCGACGACGCAATGCTAGTTACCAATAATCACCTTTTCCGTCCCATTTCTCTCGCGCACAATTTGGAACCTTGGCGCAGGCCGATTGACAACCTGTACATTCCGGTCACGTACAATTTCTTGGCTCTAGAGGCTGTCGTGTCCAGCCGCATTTCCGCCGGACATGGACATTTCGATCCGTCGGTTTATCATGCCGGCGACGTGATCTTACACGGCCTCAACGCCTGCTTGGTTCTGATCATTCTCAAACTGCTTACCGCCAATGTTGGCGCGGCGCTCCTTGGCGCACTCCTCTTCGCGTTACATCCATTACAGGTCGAGTCCGTCGCCTGGATCTCGGAAACCAAGGGCTTATTAGGCAACTTCTTTTGCCTTTCTGGGTTGGCGTTGCAAGTTGGTCGTTTTCGCTGGCAGCATGTGAGCAAGACCGCCGGTTGGGCACTGTGCGCCGGGATGAACCTGGCCTTTATTCTGGCGTTGCTCTCCAAGCCGTCGACAATGGCGATGATTCCGATTGCCTGGCTCATCCAAATCGGATTCCTACGTCGGTCGATTATGTTGACCACACTGGAGTTGTTGCCTGCGGCTATAGCCGCGGCAGCAATATCGATTGTCACAAAGCTGGCTCAAGGAGATGAACTTCTGGAGTTCATTCCTCCGCTCGCCATGCGGCCGCTAATCGCGGGGGATGCGATCGCGTTTTATCTCGGCAAGCTGGTGATGCCGTTTTCGTTAACGGTGGATTATGGCCGCTCGCCCGAGTTCGTCTTAGAAACGAATTGGATTCGGTTTGCCTGGCTCGTGCCCGTGGGATTGGCCGCTGGATTGGCCCTCTTGCCTTATAGAAGATTCTGGCTACTGTCGCTGGCAATCTTTGTCATCGGCTTTCTGCCGGTGAGCGGCGTTATTTCGTTTGTGTTTCAATACTATTCCACCGTTTCTGACCGCTATGTCTACCTTTCGATGTTCGGCGTGAGCCTTGCTGTCGCATGGTTCTTCACGGTTCAGAGACGGCCTCTGCTGATCGTTGCATTTAGTGTTGTACTGTGTGTTCTGGCAGTTCTCAGCATTCGACAAGGAATGACTTGGAGATCGTCAGAAACCTTGTACGCGCACGCGACGAGTGTAACTCGCAATGGTTATTTGACGCAAAGCGGTCTCGGAAACTTATACGCAGATACCGGACGGCAGCATGAAGCCATCGAGCACCTGGAGCAGGCCGCAGCATTAAAGCCCAATTCCGGAGCCGTGCATCACAAGTTGGGAGCGGCATTGCTGGAAGTGGGACGAGCGGACGACGCCGTCGAACAATTTCGCGAAGCAGCGCGGCTGATGCCAGACAATGCTGTTGCCCGTACCGATTTGGGAGTGGCATTGGGCAAGGCGGGGCGATCACAAGAGGCGATTGAAGAATTCGAGCGCGTCCTACAAGGGCAGCCGGACGATGTCGAAACTCTTGTCAACCTGGTGGTGGCGTATGCGCGTGCTGGTCGGCGTGCCGACGCCCTTGCCGCCGCCCAGAGGGCCCGCACACTTGCGCGCACGCAGAGGAACATGCGTTTGCTCCTCAACATCGAGGGATGGTTGGAAAAAAACGGAGGGCAGGAGTCACGACCGTAGTTTCCTGGTCGCAGCAGCGAATTTTCTTTCAAGCTCTCCGGCAACTCTGCCATTTGTCCGCATGGTCACATGCCCATGACCGAACTCGCCCCGAACACAAGCAACGCCGCGGCGAGGACGCGCCGGCAGTTCTATTTGCCGATCCTCGCTTTGCTGCTGTTGACTTTGTTCATGTTCGGCGATGTCTTGTTTTCGTCGGACACCGTCCTCTCCAAGAACGGGCTGGACCTGGTTCAGCAAGGGATACCATGGCGGGAATTCGGTTTTGGCCAGTTGCGCAATGGGAATTTGCCTCTGTGGAATCCGCATGTGTTTCTGGGAGTACCGTTCCTGGGCAGTTTCCAATCGGCGCTGCTCTATCCGCCCAATTGGCTGTATCTGGTATGGCCGGTCGGCTTGACGACGAATTGGCTGATTGCAGGTCACCTTTTTCTTGGCGGCCTCTTTATGTACGTCTGGTCCTGGCGGCGTGGCCTGCATCCTGTGGCCTGCCTGGTGGCCGCAACGCTGCTGATGTTTTGTGGACCGCAATTCTTGCGCGTGTCCGCCGGGCATTTGCCCCCCTTGTTGGCGATGGCATGGGTCCCGTTGCTATTTTTAGCGATCGACGAATTCTTCACGACGCGAAAACAAGCATGGTGCTTGGTCGGGATGGGTGCTTTGGCGATGCAAATTCTTGCCGGGCATCCTCAATATTGCTTCTGCACGGTCGTCGCAGCCGGCATTTATAGCTGCCTGTGTTTGATTTATGCGCGCCAGAGGCTGTATGTCACGCTAGGGCTGTCGAGTGTGCTGCTCGGCGCGAGTGCGTTAGCGGCCGCGCAATTGCTGCCAGGCCTGGCTACGGCGAGCGAGAGCATACGCAAAACGGGTCTTCCCTACGTCATCGCCTCTTCCTTTTCGCTGCCGCCTGAAAACCTGCTGACGTTGGTGGTGCCCGGCGTCTTTGGCGACGACGTCCACGTGAAGTATTGGGGGCGTTGGAATTTGCCGGAATCGTCGCTGTTCATGGGAGTGACGGGTCTCGTCTTGGCACTGTACGGAGCCATCTATGGTGAACGCGCGACGCGGCGATTTTCGCTGGTGATGGCGCTCGTGCTGTTGCTGATCTCGCTGGGCGATAACACGCCGCTGTTCCGTATCTTGTATGACACCGTGCCTGGCTTCGACAAGTTTCGTAGCGTGGCCAGGTTCGACTATCTGGCGGCTGTGTTCCTGAGCATGTTGGCCGGAATCGGCCTCGATCGACTTATCCGCCAGCCACGGCAGGAATACCGATCGGCGGCCGTCATTATTGCAGTGGCTGTACTATTGGGGATCGCGAGCGTCGTTGTGAAGTCGGCTATCGCAGGTCCGACGCCCGCATTGTGGTGGCAGAACTTGCTGAAAAGCATCGTTGCCACAGGCCAAATCTCGATCGCCCCCGCAGTCTATGCTGATGCGGACTCGATTCGCAATTTTGGCCGCTTCACGGTCTTGAGCCTGCTGGTCGCAGCGGCCACCTTTCTGATGTTGGCCGGGCTATTCGTTTTCTTGCGAGCGCGATCCTGGGTCGTTTATGGCATCGCGACGTTGGCGTTGGTCGAGGTATTTGTCTTTGCCCGCATGTCGCGCGAGACATTCCCCCTGTCGCAGGCTTTTTCGCATGAGGTAGACGACTTCCTGGCAGGGCATCCCGGCGACTATCGGGTTTTCAATACGTTGAATCACAATCAGGCCATGATGCAAGGTGCGTACGATCTGTGGGGATACGACTCATTAATTCCGATGCGTCTGGCAGAGTTGATGGCTTATTCTCAGGGTCAGAAACCTACCAACGCGGTGTTCTACGCTCACTACCCGTCCTTCAATTCCTATCACCGCTTCTTCGAGTTATTGCGCTTGCGTTATATTTTTCAACAAGTTGGCGACGAACTTAAGGTTCACGAATGTCCCACCGCCCTGCCACGATTGCAATTGGTGCAGAGTTACCGCGTGCGTAAGCAGCGTGATGCGATCCTGGCGGCTATGAACGATACCGTCTTCGATGCCAAGACGACGGTGATCCTGGAAGACGACCCCGACGTCAAACCCGACGCAGACGCCATGCCTGGCACTGCGACAGTGGTCGACGAATCGACAGACTACCTGGTGATCGAGGCCCATCTGGCTGCTCCGGGCATTCTTTTGATCACCGACGGTTGGAGCAAGAACTGGCGCGCTCGGCCGCTACCTGGTTCTGTGCAGCAGCGCTACCGGGTCATGGCCGCCGACTATGTGCTACGCGCGATTCCGCTCGAGGCGGGGGACCACTTGATTCGGCTGGAATACCGCTCGATCCCGTTCGCCATTGGCAAGTGGATCTCACTCGTGGCGATCGTGGCGTATGGTCTCGCAATCGGCACGCAAACGCCCTACGGATCGGCGTTCATCCGCCGTTTTAATTCGCGGCGTGCCGGGTCGAAACGTGTCGACCACCGAGCCTAGTAACCGGCGATGACTGCCAGCTGGGTCGCAACGCTCATGCTGCGGAACGGTTCAGAGGACCGGAGACGCCAGCACCGCTAAGAGAAGCCAGCAGCCGACGGCCACGCACCGGTGGACGCAACTCCCATCCACAAAGCCCCTTGAAACAATAGCGGCGCAGGGACTCGAACCCCGGACACGCGGATTATGATTCCGCTGCTCTAACCAACTGAGCTACGCCGCCGTGGAATGCTCGAATCTAACCGCTCCTGGCTGGCGGTCAAGGCGATTGGTCTCCGTGTCTGGGGACAGTGCCGGTATCGGATAGGTTCCAGGTTCCCTGTCGCGACGATGCCGCACGCCTGCCAGGTGCCGTCGCCACGCGCTTCTAAGCCCAATCGTATTGCGTCGGATCAACCGAACTTCGAGTCGATATGACCGATGGGGTCGAGGTTTGCTCATGTCGCGCCGTGTTGGGCCATGCCCATTTGCCTGCCTCAAGGTCGATTAGCGCAATTGCTGAAAAAATGCCCGGAATGCGACCAGGTTTCGCTCGGCTGGGGGGACGAATAGCGACCTATACTTGTAGGCCGACTCATCTAGTTTCCCAGCCAAAGAGGGTGCAACTATGTCCGACGCCCAGCAAGAAGTCGTCGAGGTTTTGCAGCGCGCCGTTGACCAGGCGAAGCCCGAGGGCACTCAATTGACGTACCACCCGATCGTCAGCGATCAAATGGGTTCCGGAGCGTTTACGACCGTTCATGTCGTCACCAGCGACGGCCAGCCGGTGGATGACTCATTCGATTTTGCCGCCGTCGCCAGAAATCTCGGCGCGCAAGCACGGGCCAAAGTCGAAGACCGCAAAGTCTATGGCCAGCAGG
>DASXEJ010000198.1 GCA_036490175.1 Pirellulales bacterium
TCGATATTGTTTGCTAGCAACATTTCGGCCGCACGACATTCGGCCTCGGCCAATAGGCCGAGCAACAGCTCCGGCTCGCGCAGATCATCATGATCGTCACGACTCGTCCAGCCCGCAGCTTCGGCCAATGCGCGTTCAGTCGCGGCGGTGAAAGACCATGCCATAGGGGGTCCAGCATTACAAATCAGGGCAGGCCAGGCAAACCCACGGCCTCGTTTCTAATTATCGCTCGCCCTTCGGCCTTGAGCAGGTCTGTACGCCACAAGACAGCAAGGACGGATTCCACGGCCATTGGATGGCCGTAAAGTCAAGCGACACTTTTACTTGCCTTGCTCGAATTCTATTGGCGAGATACAATTCCGCACCGAACATACTCGGCGAGAAAGGAGTCTTTCCCGATGCGCGGCGTGCAGTGGGCTATCTATTTGTGGCCCGGATTACCAGGGCTCTGGTGGCGCGGTGCATGGTCGGGATTGGCATTGGCCGTCTCGTTTGCGTTGTTATTAAATCTAGTGGTGGCGGCGACGTTGGTGTGGGGGGAGTTGTTGGGGCCGCAACGGGCAGGGGCGATCTGGTCGGGGTTTATTGCCGGTTGGCTGGCGCTACTTTTTGTCTCGCGACGTGCGGCGCCGCGGGCCGAGGCCTCGCCAACAGGTCCAAACGACTTGTTTCCCGCAGCTTTGGCGGAATACTTAAGGGGGAACTGGCTGGACGCAGAGTTGCTCGCGCGCCAACTTGTGGCCCAGATACCCACGGACGTTGTGGCAACTTTACTGCTGGCCGCGACCCTGCGACATACGAACCGGTTTGACGAAGCCCGGGAAACCTTAGACGGTTTGACCTTGTGGGATCGGGCAGCAAGCTGGCAGATGGAAATCAACGCCGAGTACCAGCGATTGTCGGAGAAGGAAATTCGGCTCGCCGAGGGCTCCCAGCAGCCCTCGATTGAAGAATGTGCCGTCGAAACGGAGCTTGAAGCGCCGGACGCGGGGGGCAGCGAGCAAACGGAACACAATGTGCTAGAGAGTGAAGAACCGAGGATTTCGCTGCCAGATTGGCGTCGTGCGGCTTGAAGGGCCGCGCGGCTAGGCAGCGAGATAGAAAGACGCAGTGAGACACATAGCAAGTCCCGCGGCCATTCATTTTCGTGAATGGTCGCTGTAGCAGACTGGACTGTCACACGGAGAGAGCGCATGTACGAACGATTTACCGATCGCGCGCGTAAGGTCATGCAACTGGCGAACCAGGAAGCGCAGCGGTTCAACCACGAATACATCGGCACCGAGCATGTCCTGCTGGGCCTTATCAAGGAAGGCAGCGGCGTCGCGGCCAACGTGCTTAAAAACCTCGACGTCGATCTTCGCAAGATCCGCCTCGAGGTCGAGAAGCTCGTCCAAAGTGGACCGGACATGGTCACAATGGGTAAGCTGCCGCAAACACCTCGGGCCAAGAAAGTCATCGAGTATTCGATGGAAGAGGCCCGCAACCTGAATCACAACTACGTCGGCACCGAGCACATCCTGTTGGGCTTGCTCCGCGAGCAAGAAGGCGTCGCGGCCCAGGTGCTGATGAACTTGGGTTTGAAGCTGGAAGAAGTCCGCGAAGAGGTCCTGAACCTGCTTGGCCACGGTATCGAGGGAAGCGAGGGGGGCGAGCGCAGCCCAGCAGGCGGCAGCGGCGGCAGTGGTACGGCCGAGTCGGGCAAAAGCAGCAAGTCGAAGACTCCGGCCCTGGATAGCTTTGGCCGCGATCTGACAGAGTTGGCTCGGCAAGGCAAGCTCGACCCGGTGATCGGACGCGAGAAAGAAATCGAGCGGGCTATCCAGATTCTCAGCCGCCGCACGAAGAACAACCCCGTCCTGTTGGGTGAAGCAGGCGTCGGCAAGACAGCCATCGTCGAGGGCTTCGCTCAGCGCGTGATCGATGGCAACGTGCCCGAACTACTTTGTGATCGCCGGATCGTGGTATTGGACCTGGCCATGATGGTGGCCGGCACCAAGTATCGCGGCCAGTTCGAAGAACGTATCAAGGCGGTCATGAACGAGGTCCGCCGTGCCAAGAACACGATCTTGTTCATCGACGAATTGCACACCCTGGTCGGAGCAGGCGGAGCCGAGGGTGCCATCGACGCCTCGAACGTGCTCAAGCCGGCACTGGCCCGCGGCGAGATCCAGTGCATTGGCGCCACGACCCTGGACGAGTACCGCAAGTACATTGAAAAGGACAGCGCGCTCGATCGACGATTTCAATTGATCATGGTGGAGCCTTCGACCAAGAGCGAAACGGTCGAGATCCTCAAAGGTCTACGAGACCGTTATGAGACACACCATCGCGTGCAAATCACCGACGACGCGCTCGGCGCGGCTGTCGAATTGTCCAGCCGCTACATCACGGCCCGTTGTTTGCCGGATAAGGCCATCGACGTGATCGACGAGGCTGGCGCCCGCGTACGGCTCAAGGCCATGACTCGTCCGCCAGATCTTAAGGAAATCGACGAAGAGGTCGAGCGTCTGAACAAGGAAAAGGAAGAGGCGGTCGCCAATCAGGACTTCGAAAAGGCGGCGGCTCTGCGTGATCAGGCCGACAAGCTGAAGAAGAAAAAGCAATCAATCACCCGCGACTGGCGCGAGAAATCGCGTGAGACCGACGGCGTCGTAGACGAGGAAGTGATTGCCGAAGTCGTCTCGAAGATGACCGGTATTCCCTTGACGCGTATGACGACCGAGGACTCGTTGCGGTTGATGGAGATGGAAAAGGACCTGCACAAGCGGGTTATCAGCCAAGACGAAGCTATCAAGTCGATCTCGAAGGCGGTTCGCCGCAGTCGCAGCGGACTGAAGGATCCGAAGCGGCCGACGGGGTGCTTTATCTTCGCCGGCCCCACCGGCGTCGGTAAGACCTTGCTGGCCAAGGCGCTGGCCGAATTCATGTTCGGCGACGAAGACGCCCTGATCCAGATCGACATGAGCGAGTACATGGAGAAGCACAACGTCAGCCGGCTGATCGGAGCGCCGCCGGGCTATGTTGGCTTTGAGGAAGGTGGCCAGCTCACCGAGAAAATTCGCCGCCGTCCTTATGCGGTGGTCCTCTTGGACGAAATCGAGAAGGCCCACCCCGACGTGTTCAATATGCTGCTGCAGGTGATGGAAGAAGGCCGTCTCACGGACAGCTTCGGGCGGAACGTCGACTTCCGCAATACGATCGTCATCATGACGACCAACGCGGGGGCCGAGGCCATCAAGAACGAGTCGTCCTTCGGCTTCCAATCGCCAGACGACGATTCGACCTACGAAAGCATGAAGAGTCGCGTCAATGAACGGATCGAAAAGGTCTTCCGTCCGGAGTTCCTCAACCGCGTCGACGACGTGATCATTTTCCGTCACCTCGACGTTGCCGACCTCAAGGAGGTTGTGGAACTCGAGCTGAGCAAGGTCCGCGAACGCCTGAGCGAGCGCGGTCTGAAGCTGACTTTGACCGACGAAGCCAAGAGCTTCTTGATCAAGAAGGGATCGAACACGGATTTCGGTGCCCGGCCGCTACGTCGTGCGATCGAGAACTATGTCGAGGATCCGCTCTCTGAAGAACTGCTCAAGGGAGAGTTCCAGGGGAAGGACACGATCACGGTCGAAGTCAAAAAGGTCGGCGACGTCAACCAACTCGTGTTCGAGGGCAAAGTCACCGAGCCGGAAACTGTAGGCGCCGGCGGCGGCACCTCGCCGACGGCGTAACTCGTGACTCATTGGAAAATATATCGCGGCGGGGGACGTTGAGCATCGTCGCGTTGGCGCTGAATTCGATTGACAACTAAACCGCCGCCTCCGTTGCCATTCCGGGCGGAGGCGGCGGTTTTTTATTTCGGGCCGACTGCGGCAAGCCGCAGGCGTACAATTTGAAGCCGTCGGGACAAATATGGGACGAGTCCAGCGAGGTTTCCGACGAAATGCTGGTTCGTCAATTGTCGCAGACGCATTCGCACGATAGATTCGAAAATATCCTCCTGTCGGTCGATGATCCCGAGCGTACCACCTTCGAGCAACTCAGGCAGGCGCTCGATCGCTTCACGGTTGCGGCCGCGAATCACACAAGGGAAGGTTGCAAGATAGTGATCGAAGTCTTCCCGAGGGCCGATGCCCCAAGAACACGAAGCGAAGACGACCCCGCAGCCAAGTGCAGGCGCATGAGGCAATTTCCGGATAGCGAACGCTAGTCAATCGACGCCGCATCGCGGCAAGCGATCCAGTTCGTCAACCGCCCACCTGCGCCTGGCCACGCGGGCCAGCACGCTAGGCCCGTAGTTCGATACGCCTCAGTGGTCCGAAGGTAACCGAATCACAGGCGAGGGCGAAAACTAGCAAACAAGCGTGGTACCGACGGAGCTTCCTAACCCATTCGCAAAATGATTTCCAAGGAAGGGACACATGGGAATTATCAAAATCGCGATCCTAGCGTCGACTATCGCATGTTCGTCCCTCGTTGGTCGCGGCCTCGCCTCCATGCCAGTGCCGGTGACGGTCGAGTTTATAAAAAAAAGAAGTGAAAGCGCGTTCAAGTCGGGTACCGGCAAGTCATTGGTCCATTACTCGTTAATATCAACAGGCGAGATTCGGCATCGCGCGCATAAACTGTCGGACGAAACTATCGGTCGTAAAATAGCCTATTCGGGCTCCGTCCAACGTACACAGTGCATATACCTAAGTATCGACGTGCCCGAGCAGACAACATTCGCCGACCTCACGGCGGCTCTCGAGCGATTGAAGGCCGTCATTGCCAAAAATGTGACCGGAAATTGCAACGCCCTGATTCAGGCTTTTCCTCGCGACTGGGCGCTTGCGCCTAATCCAGATGTCGATAGCGACACTCCTGCGCCCCCGAGGTAGCTGTTCGACGCAGTAGCCTCATTGCCGTCCCGGTATCAGAACCCGCGGTCGATGGCGAGCGCTTCAGTGGCTGTTTTTCTGCTCGATGTCAGATTCGGCCATCTCACCCCCGCGCGGGGCGCGACTATCTGCGGGTCGGCAGGCGAAAGCCGGATGGGATACGCCGGCGTTCGGTTTTGGGACAGCAAAACGCCCTCGCGGATCGGTGTGGGCGGCTGGAACAGAACGCCCCTGGCGAGTAAAAATGAGGCTCTTGCGCCCGCCGCGATAAGCTTCGCACTGCCACGCCTCTTGTGCGATTCGCTCGGCCGGGTCCGTCCACGGTCAGTTCGAGGCACGTCCTAACTACGCACGCGCATAGCGTTTGAACGATGAAGCCCATTCGCAAGCTGTTGGTCGCCAATCGCGGCGAAATCGCCATTCGGGTGTTCCGCGCCGCCCACGAACTCGGCATCCGCACCGTGGCGATCTACTCCCAGGAGGATCGCTTTGCCCTGCATCGGCTGAAAGCCGACGAAGCCTACCCGATCGGCAAGCCTGGCGAGCCGCTACGGTCGTACCTGGATGTCGACGGCATTATCGACATCGCCGTGCGACACGAAGTGGATGCCATTCACCCCGGCTACGGCTTCCTGTCCGAAAACCCGGCCTTGTCGCGCGCTTGCCGCAAAGCTGGCATTATCCTTTGCGGACCGCCGGCCGAGATTCTCGAGCAGCTTGGCGATAAGGTCACGGCCCGCGGCATAGCCGCCCGCGCGGGCGTGCCGGTATTGGCCGGCAGCGATCACCCCGTGGCCGATTCTGCCGAGGCAGCCCGGTTGGCTGAGAAGCTCGGCTACCCCATCATGCTCAAGGCCGCCAAAGGGGGCGGTGGGCGCGGCATGCGCGTCGTAGAAACCGCCGCAGAGTTAGCCGGGTCGCTTGCGCAAGCACAGCGTGAGTCGTTGGGGGCATTTGGAAGTGACGAAGTGTTCCTCGAAAAATTCATCACGCATCCCCGGCATATCGAGGTCCAGCTTCTTGGGGACCAGTACGGAAACCTGGTCCACTTGTTCGAGCGCGATTGTTCACTGCAACGACGGCATCAGAAGGTCGTCGAGCTCGCACCGGCTCTCAAGCTCGATCCCAAGGTCCGCGAGGCCATTTGCCAGGCCGCGCTTGATATCGGCAACGCGGTTAAATATCAGAATGCCGGCACGGTCGAGTTTCTGCTCGATACCAGCACCGACAAGTTCTATTTCATCGAAGTGAATCCCCGCATCCAGGTCGAGCACACCGTGACCGAAGTCGTCACGGGCGTCGACATCGTGCAGTGCCAAATCCTGATCGCCCAGGGCAAGCGTTTGGACGAGCCCGAGATTGATCTGGGCTCCCAGGCCGCGATCACCACGCGCGGCTTTGCCATTCAGTGCCGGGTGACGACCGAAGACCCTGAAAATCGATTTCTGCCCGACTACGGTCGGATCACCGGCTACCGCTCGGCGGGCGGAACAGGTGTTCGCCTGGACGGCGGTACGGCGTTTTCCGGGGCCATCGTGACACCGTTCTACGACTCGCTGTTGGTTAAGGTCACCGCCTGGGCTCGCCATTTCCCCGACGCTGCCCGGCGCATGGAACGCTGCCTGCAAGAGTTCCGCATCCGCGGCGTGAAAACCAACTTGCCGTTCCTGATGAACCTGGTGACCCATCCGCAATTTCTGGCCGGCGGCTACACGACGCGATTCCTGGACGAAACCCCCGAGCTGTTTCAGTTCACGACGCCGCGCGATCGGGCGACAAAGATCTTCAACTACCTGGCAGATGTGATCGTCAACGGCCATACCGCAGTGAAGAAGCGGCCCGAGAACGTCCGACGGGCGTTGGCTCCGCTGCCCTCGATCGATGCCGAGCGCCCCGGCTCGCACGGGGCGCGCGACCGCTTCAAGCAACTCGGTCCCGAGCGATTCAGCCGCTGGATCCTCGAACAGAAGCAGCTGTTACTGACCGATACAACGTTCCGCGACGCCCATCAGTCACTATTGGCCACCCGCCTGCGGACGCACGACATGCTGGCGATCGCACAGGCGTATTCCCGGCTCGTGCCGCAGTTGTTCTCGATCGAGATGTGGGGCGGAGCTACATTCGATACAACCATGCGCTTTCTGGGGGAGTGCCCCTGGCAGCGATTGGCAGACTTGCGCGAGCGGATTCCGAATATCTTGTTCCAGATGCTGTTCCGCGCCTCGAATGCCCTGGGATACGCCAATTATCCGGACAACGTCGTGCAAGCATTCGTCAAGGAGACGGCCGATGCGGGTATGGACATATTCCGCATCTTCGACTCGCTCAATTGGGTCGAAAATATGCGCGTTGCAATGGAGGCCGTTATCGAATCCGGCGCCATCTGCGAGGCCGCGATCTGCTACACCGGCGATATCCTCGATCCCAAGCGGACCAAATACGACCTGAAGTACTACGTGAAAATGGCCAAGGAGCTGGAGAAGCTCGGTGCCCATATGCTGTGCATCAAGGATATGGCCGGCCTGTGCAAGCCCTACGCTGCGCAGTTGCTGGTCCGCACGCTCAAGCAAGAGGTGGGCATCCCGATTCATTTTCACACACATGACACCAGCGGTGTGCAAGCGGGCGCCGTGCTCAAGGCGGCCGAAGTCGGATTGGACATTGCCGACGCGGCCATGGCACCGTTCTCGGGCCTCACGTCGCAGCCCAACTTGAATTCACTGGTGGAATCGCTGCGATTCACCGAGCGCGACACCGGGCTTGGTTTCGAGCCCTTGCAGCAGATCGCCGACTATTGGGCAGCGGCACGCGAATACTACACCCCGTTCGAGACCGGCATGCTGGCCAGCACCGCGGACGTCTATCGCGACGAAATGCCAGGGGGCCAGTACACCAACCTCTTCCAGCAAGCCAAGGCTATCGGCCTGTCACACCGCTGGCGCGATATCTGTCGCGTGTACGCCGAGGTCAATCAGCTTTTTGGCGATATCGTGAAGGTCACTCCCAGCTCGAAGGCTGTGGGGGACATGGCGTTGTTTATGGTCACGGGCGATCTGACGGTGAAGGACGTGCTTGATCCACAACGGGAGTTGGCATTTCCCGAGTCGGTCGTCGACCTGCTGTCGGGCAAGATGGGCCTGCCGCCGGGCGGGTTTCCGCCCGAGGTGCAAAAACGGATCCTGCGCGGCGGCGCGCCACTGACCGAGCGTCCCGGGGCGACCTTGCCGCCAGCCGATTTCGCCGCCGCCGAAGCCGCCGTCGAGAAGATCCTGGGCCAGAAGCCTACTTCGCGCGACGTCATGTCGTATTTTATGTACCCAAAGGTGTTCGCCGAGTACGCCGCACGTCAGGAGCAGTACGGCGATACTAGCGTGCTTCCCACGCCGGTCTTTTTCTACGGGCCCGAGCCGGGCGAGGAGTTCACGTTCGACATCGAACGGGGCAAGACGCTGATCGTCAAGTACTTGACCATGGGCGACCCTCACCCCGATGGACGACGCACCGTCTTTTTTGAACTGAACGGCCAGTCGCGAAACGTCACGGTGCAGGATCGCTCGCTCGATTCCTCGGCCGTACATCATCCCAAGGCCGACGCGAACGACCCCAACCATGTGGGCGCGCCGATGCCAGGCTCGGTGGTCACAGTGGCGGTTCACGTCGGCGACGCCGTGGCCAAAGGCCAGAAGTTGCTGTCGATGGAGGCTATGAAGATGGAGACCACGGTCTACGCCGAACGCGACGGCAAAATTACCGAGTTGCTGGTCCGGCCTGGCGTGCAAGTCGAAACGGGCGACCTGCTCGTGCGCTTTGGCTAACCGGCAGGCGTGCGCCGCTGGTCCTCCCTTGTTCGCGGCAATGGCGCAGTAGGCATGGGGTAATCGCATCAGGCAAGGCGTCATTTCGCGAAAAGGCCCTTGTCCGGCTTTGTCCGCCGTTGGGTGTCCGCCAGGGTGGCCTACTTTTCCGTCGTTTTTTCCTGCAAGTTACAGCGCAGACTGGGTTTGCGCTTGCCGATTTATTCAATTAATGGAATTATTCAACGCTGAAATAAACGACGTGATTGACGTGACCATGACCTTGTACTGCCGCCAAATGTTGTCGGGTCAAGAGAAAGCGATCGCGCGCGGTGTGGGGTATTCGATCCATCACGGCGTTCATTGTACGGCGACCCGCGCGCATCGGCAGGCCGCCAATCAGCCGCCACCAGTGCATGGCCACGCCAAGCCGGTCATGCCAAGAAACGCCAGGATGACGTCGAGATTTAACCCGACGATCGCACCGCCAGGGGTTCGCCATTGTCCTTGGCCGATAGCCCCAAGATCATCGGCACGGCGCGCTGGGCCCATTGATCGGGGGTGGGGTAACTGTTGGCGTCGGCGCCCCAAGCCGTTTGCAGCATGTCGGTATTGATCACACCAGGATTTAGCGGCACGGCGGCCATCCCCTCCGGCAATTCCTGCGCAAGCGCACGTGTCAGCCCTTCGATGGCCCATTTCGTAGCACAGTAGGGAGCCACCTCGGGCGAGGTCGAACGCCCCCAGCCAGAACTGAGGTTCACAATAACGCCTCGCTGTCGCGCAACCATCGCCGGAACGAAATGGCGGATCACGTGAAACACGCCATTGATGTTCACGTCGATCAACTGCTCGAATTCAGCCAGCGGAATTTGCCATAAAGGAGCCGGCGCGTTCATCAGGGCCGCATTATTCACCAACAGGTCGGGCGCGCCGACGGCGGCCACAATGTCAGTGGCCCAACTCTTCACCTGGTCGTCGTGCGCTACATCCATAGCGGTAAAGCGGTGAGGGGCCGGCCAACGTTTGGCAAGCGTCGCCACGGCCGAGGCGCTGCGCGCCGCGCCACAAACCGTGTGGCCGCGCTCGATAAAACCTTCGGCCAGGGCCAAGCCCAGGCCACGGCTGACGCCGGTGAGAACGATGATTTTGCGATCTTGTAGCATTGTCGGTTGAAAATCAGGCCCGCGTGAGAGTTCATTTTCCTCAGGACACCATGCGAATCACGAATTCTTTTTGGACCCGCATTTTTGTTTCGCACTCGCAGCAGGTAATGACAAAGTCGTCAGACACGCGGTGCGCACCCAAATAATTAACCGTCTTGCACCTCGGACAGTCGTAGAATACCACAACCGGCGTGAACGTCAGCAGTCCATCCTTTTCTGCGTAGTCATACATCGCGCCGCAGCGTATGTCAGGGCACGTTACTCGCGGTTTGATTTCCAGCGCTTCAGCATTCCGATTAATTGTTCGTCCACATTCGCATTGGACGGCAACAGACCGACGGATATTTGCAATCACGTTGCTAGTCGTGAACTCCCGCAACGCCGCAATAGTATCGAGAAGGAATAATTTGAGTTTCGGCAAGTCTACATCAACATGCTGCATCGACGCGTGAAGAAATGAACCTAACTTGTGCCAATACTCTTTAATGAGGTGTTTCGTCACGGCCTTTTGATCGCGCGCCAGTAACGACCGCTCCTCGCTGTCAAGAATCGTCAGGCGAACATCTTTTCCTGCATTTGGGTCGCAATCAGTAATGGCATCGATCACCTGCTTAGGTTGCCATCGTTTGAGAATATCTGTCGGGAGTTCGTCGGCGTACACGGGAACCAGTGCATAGAAAGCGCGCTCGATACCCATGCGTAGCTGAAGGCAGGCGTATCGAAGGCTATCTTCGTCACCTCGCTCTAGAAGTGCCGTTGCCCTCTCCACACAAAGAACGGTTTTTTGATACATCCTGCACCTCACCAACCTCGTCGCGAGCAACTAAACGTCACACTGAGTCGACACCCTAACTCGATATTAGTTCGGGTGTCGCAAGGTGCACGCAATCTGTACGCACAACTACGATGGGGGCATCACGTCGGCGCCGGGCGTGACTTGCTTGATGTTTGGCGTCACGTCGGCATCGACGTTGCCAACCGCCCAGGAAAGTCCGCCCAGCAGGATTTGCTGAAACTTGGGGCTGCTCCATACGTCCTCGCGATGGCCCATCGACGTATAGAAGACGCGCCCCTTGTTGTTGAGTCTTGCCCAAGTAGCGGGGAAGGGGGGGCGATCGTAGTCCCGGCCTTCCATACCTTGCGTGTCTTGCACCAGGATCACGTGCAAGTTGTCGGCAAAATTCTTCAACGAGTACCATTCGTCGTTGATCTTGAACGAGTCGGGCGTGTCTTTGTCGGCAACGCCGGCGACACCCGGGAATTTCGGGCTGACGATGACCTGCCGGGCCTTTTGCTGCGGTCCGTGGCTGATGAACTCGCCGCCGACCATGGCAATATAGGGATCGACATCGGTCTGGCGCTGACGCTGCTTTCCGCCATCGTGTCCTGGCGAGTGGCAGGTGTCTGCCCCGCAGTGAGCGGCCAGAAATCCCTTGCCCGAGGCTACCGCATCGAGCAGGCGTTTTTTGCCCTCGGCCGACATGGCAGGCTGTTTATCGTTGCCGACCGTCAGCAGGTCTCCCTGCGTTTGAAAGAAGAACGCGTCGAACCCGCTGATGTCGCTGTCGAACAGGCGTCCATCCTTACTGGCCACGACCTCGAAATCGTGCTGCTTCCCCAAATCGGTCAACACCTGATCGGCATGCGATGGGTTGTCGCCGTTGCGGCGAATGCAGCTATGCTCGAAGCCGCCGCTTTTGGTAAAGAACAGAATCTTGCGTTTCGGCTTGTCGGCCGCCTTGACCCAACCGAGCGGAAACTGACTGAGGGCCAACGCGGCAGCGGACGAGACGAGCATCTCACGGCGTTTCATCTTAGGCAGTCTCCGGGCGGGGCAGGGCGTGATGTTTCCAGGGGGCCGGCAAGCAGGTCTAGCTTACACTCGCCGCCAGGTGAATCCAACTAGGGGCGCGAGGCGGGAGTGTGACTTAACTGCCTGCTGGCGGGAGTTTTTACCGCCATATTCCAGGCGGCTGCTTGCGATATTCTGGAATGGGCATGTTCTGCGGCCACGTGTCATCCGCAGAGACTCTTGCTTCGGGAAATGCATGTCGAAGTCGCTCAACGTCTTCATCGTTCCGATTACGAACGCTGATGCCGTCCCAGTAGATGGCACCTTTTTCGTAGCCGAACACGGCGGCCACGATTCTCCACGAAATGGGGCTGGGCCATTCTGGCGAATCGAGCGAGAATGCGCTGCTGGGTTGCAACAATGCCTCTCGCTCCCGTACTACGGCGGCAGCATGTCCCAGCCATGCCGCAAGAAAACAGAAAATCGTTACGACAACAAACAGCGTCGCGATCCCGAACTGCATCCAGCGGCGTTTTGGCGTCTCGCCCATGCCGCCATTCTAGCCGGCGAACAGCACCGAATCGAACAGCTCGTCATAGCTCGGGACGTGCCGGGTGCCATTCCCACGTAAAGTTCTTTTTGCCACGAGGAAACGCACGTTCCAACATCAAGACATGCCCAGGCCGGCATGGGCATGGCACCCAGCGAATCCAACCAGGGGTCGAGAGGTCGTGCAGTTGCCAATCGGTGCTTTCGGAACATCGGCGTCTGTTCGCGCATGGTCGCAAAGAATTGCACGAGCGGCCGCGACACTTCCGCGCTGGGATGGCCGCCTGGAAGGCGAATCGTCCGTATGCATCGTTCACTCAACTGACGTCGTAATGGTTGAGGAATGCAAATTCCTCCTTACGAATTCCGAAAGGATTTGGCGGCCCTATGTGGCTGCGAACGCGATAGTGATGACTTGGGCAAAGCTGGGGTTGATCCAGGAGACCTTTCCGAGAACGGTGGGGGCGATGGATTCCCTTTGGTTCTTGCTCGGTACGCTGGGCTTAAACACCGAATATGGTTATCGGCGCGAAGCTACTGACGCAGATCGCCGCACAAATGACATATTGGTGCTGGACCGTTACATTCGTTGGATACCAGTGCTTGACCGGCTATCGACGCGATTTCTTTTCGCACTCAACTGGATCGGCCGGGGAGTGGCGAGGCCACATTGGGCGGGCGGTGCTGTCGGAGCCGCACTTTCCGCGGGTTGGAAACCTAGCAAAACGCTCTCGACATTAGGTGGCACAACCGACGACATCTGCACGATGGAACATGACGGCCTTATTGAGCGCTGCGATGGTAGGTATCGAATTGCATCGTCGTTCCGCAACCTTCAGGCGCATTAAAACTAGGCCTCGCAGCGCTGGGTACAAAGTAGCTGGTAGGTTATTAGAATCGGGTGTTTAACAGCCGTTGACCTTTTGTAGTGCTCGTTTCGCGGCTTCATTCGCTTCAGGGGCGTTCGGAATGGCGATCAAATTCTTTCGCGCTCGGATGGTGCCGTATGGCGCCACCTGCGGTCCGGTTTCTCCAAGACGTTCCGCCGCCGGTACCTGAATGTTCTTTCTAAAGCCGGGGTGCCATGCCCACGGAGGTACGCCGATTAGGGAGTGCTTTCGTACGGGACAACGCCCGATCGGCAAGCATGGCACCTGGCGCAGAGATCAGCCGCGCTGCCGGGGATGCCGCATTGTATTACACTGCGGGAATGGACAAAGAAAACTCACGCCGCTGGTTTCAGTTTGAACTGCGCCCGCTGTTCTTATTTACGGCAGTCGTTGCGGTCGGATTGTGGGCTCGGCCAGCCGCCGATTTGCTGCTATTAATCGGATGCTTCCTTGCCGTGGTCTTGGGATGGGCGTGGCTCACGGTTTCGGTCGCCCATGCTTTGGCCGATAAATTGACAGGACAGTCGCGAACCGGGCGTATGCGCAAATGCGAAAGTCCTAAGACATCCCCGGAAAATGGGATTCCTAGGACTTCCGTGAGACCGAGCACGAAAGACGCATGGGGTTGTTAGCGGCTATTTGTCATTCGCCGCCGGAGGCCGCGTCAGCGGGTGCGGGCAACGTGCGAGATGTAGATGTTCCCCGGAGGGAGTCCAATAGCTTTTTTGCGAATTGATCCTTCGGTTGCAGTTGAACCGCTTTCTCCATCTCTTGCGTTGCCTGAGTCGGATAGCCCAGGTAGTCGTACTGAAAGCCTAAAACGAAACGCATCGCCGGGTCGTTAGGCTTGTCGTTGCGAGCTTTTTCCGCAGCCCGCAATTGTTGCGTGAACGTGGCGTTGCTTGGATAAAGCTCTTTGTAATTCTTCACTACAACGCCCCATTGCTCTGGCGGCAAGAGAACCATTCCTAGCTCGGTCGCGGCAGCCGATTCGTTGTAGGAGCCTTGCGCGAAGAGCGCTTGGGCGAGCATCATGGCAAGAGTGCCATTTTGGGGATCGTCGACCAGGGCATGTTTCCAGTTGTAAGCAGCGGTCTGGTACTGTCCGGCGCTAAAGGCGGCCTCGCCAGCCTGATCGAACTGCAGGGCCTCGGTTGCCGCAGTGGTT
>DASXEJ010000199.1 GCA_036490175.1 Pirellulales bacterium
GCTGATTTGGTAGTTCATCGATGGTCGTCGAACCTGGCCTCGGCCAATTGCCGCGGCGTGCCGGAATGTACCAGGTATTTGTGCGCGATCATGTCGGACAATCGTGGCAACTGATCGTTAACCCGGCCGAGTAGGCGATCGAGCTTCGTGCGTTCGCCATGGCGCGGCAACCGCCGCAGAGTCTCGACGTCGGCCATGCGGACGGCACTGAGCAAGCTCAAAACGATCCGCTGTTCGGGACTACGTAGCGGCTGCGCACGATCCCGCGGCAGATTCTCTACATGATCCGCCAAGGTCACCAACTGAAACGCCACGGAGCGCGGATTCGTTTCGTCAGTCAATACCAGGTCCAGCACGGGGGCCGGCTGCAGCGTGGCCAGATAACGTGAACGATAGGTCATCAGACTGTCGGCCACTTCCAAGTACGACTCTAGCACCGACGCATCCTGGGGATCGACGTCCATGAGCATGTTCTGCGTCAAGGTGATCGTGTGCAACGCGCGCTCGAGCCGCCGGCCAATGTCCAGAAATCTCCACCCTTGCGTGCGAGTCATACTCTCGTCGACCAACCCGCCGAAGGCTGCCAGATCGATGATCATCCGATTGGCCAGCATGAGAATGTCGCTCAAGCTGACGGTCGATCGGCTGGAGAACAGTTGGAATTCTTCGTAAACCCGATGAATGATCCGCCAACTATCGACCGAGATGCGATCGCGGACCAGCGAGCCCAAGCGGTGCGTCGCGATCACGATCGACGCCAGGCTGGCGGATTGCGTCGCATCGAACACGGCCGCCGGCAACGCCCGCTCGATGGCCGGCAGCTGTTGCCGGATCTCTTCGATGACGAATCCCGGTTCCAATTGGCCGAGCGCCGCCAGGCAGCGCAATAAGGGATCCAATTCTGGCAAGCCCGAGACATCGTGCTCGCTGGTCAGACGACTCAGTACGGTGCGCAGCAATCTGGCCGAACCGTCTGCACGTTCGATCTGCCGCCCCAGCCAGAAAAGATTGTCGGCCACGCGACTGGGGAGTTCGGTGCCGCTACGACGCAAGGGAATCGCCTGGCTCGGCGGCGTCAGCAAGCTCACCTCGCGCACTGGACCATCGGACAGCACCCAGGCATCCTTGCTTCCATCCCCCCCCAGCACTGAGCGATCCAGCGGGGCAGCATCTCGCGAAACCCGAACCAACCCGCCCGGCAAAGCCACATAGGAATTGCCCGACGCCACCAGGTAGACACGCAAGGCAAGGTGCGCCGGCTCGAGGCCATTGTCCGTCGAAACAGGCACGCTCGAACGATCGACCCGTTCCTGTCCCACGAATCGCTCGGGATGTTCCGAAAAGCTCGAGGCGGCATTCGCTCTGGCCATCGCTTCGCTTGTCGCTTCAGCGCGGGCGCGGCCAAACGCCGGACGCAGGGTGAGACTTTCCAAGTTATTCAGCACATGCTTGCGACCTTCGGCCGATCCGCACCACCAGGTGCCGATCGACGGCATGTACAACTCCTCGTTCAACAACGCCCGACATAACGTAGGCAAGTACGACATGAATACGGCCGCCTCGACCAGCGAACTACCTAGCGAGTTGGCCACGGCCACGTTGCCGGCCCGCACCGCTTCCAGCAGGCCGGGCACGCCGATGGCCGGATCGTTGCGTAGCTCCAAGGGGTCGGCGTATTCGTCGCTCAAGCGACGAAAGACGACATCCACCGGCAGCAAGCCGCCCAAGGTCTTTAACAATACATGGTCATCGCGCACAGTCAGGTCATCGGACTCGACCAGCGTGTAGCCCAGATATCGAGCAAGGTAGGCATCCTCGAAGTAGTGGGGGCTCTTCGGCCCCTGACTGAGCAGCACGATGCGCGGATTTTGCGATTGCTTCGGCGCCAAATCGCGGAACGTTTCACGCAAGGCGATGAAGAACGGCGCCAATCGCTCGACCCGGCAGCGCCGAATGATGTTCGGCAACATGCGCGAGATGACAATGCGATTTTCCAAAGCGTAACCGGCGCCCAAGGGGGCATCGGTGCGGTCGGCCACGACCCACCAGCGGCCGTCGGGTGCGCGGGCCAGGTCGGCGGCGTAAAGATGGAGAAAGACATCGCGCGGCTGCTTCTGGCCGTGAAACTCCCGAAAGAAACCCGGATGCTCGAAGAGCACTTCCTGGGGCAACAACCCTTCGCTGAGCAATCGCTGCGGACCGTACAGATCGACCAGGATTCGATTCAGCAGCTTGGCGCGTTGGATCATTGCCGCGCTGATGCGGCGCCACTCGTCGGCCCCGATCAGAGCCGGAAAAATGTCGAGATCCCAAGGGCGCACCGTCTGGCCGACATCGCCGACCACGTTGTACATCAGGCCGTTTTCGTGAACCAGGCGTGCGGCTTGCTCACGACGACGCGCAAACTCTTCCGGCCCAAAGGCCGCTAGCGCCTCGGCAAACGTGCGGCAGGCCGGGCGCAAGACTCCCGGCGCAGAGTAGAACTCATCGAATACGCCTGGCAATGGCACATAACCATCGAGCATCCTGCCGGTTCCCGTCGTGCTGGCCAACGAAGAGCTCATCTTTCAGCGGATGGGCGGCGGAGATCCAACGTCATTGGGTACTCGGGGTTGGGTTGCTCATCGGGAGCGCGCCATCGACCCCCTGTGTGGCCCATCCGAAAGAATCGTGAGGCGCGGCGACTCTCGGCCTCATACGCATTGACCGGCGAGGTCGTGTAATTTCGCCCACCGGGGTGTGCGACATGAAACGAACACCCACCGATGCTGCAATCCTGCCAGGCGTCGACGATGTCGAAAGTCAGCGGCACATTGACCACGATCGTGGGGTGCAGGCAGCTAGGCGGCTGCCAGGCGCGGTATCGCACGCCGGCGACGAATTCCCCTTCAATACCGGTGGGGTGCAGCGGCACCTTGCGTCCATTGCAAGTAATCACGTGTCGTGATTGCGTCATGCCTGTCACTTTGACCTGGAGCCGCTCTACCGAGGAATCCACGTAGCGTGTCGTGCCTCCGCCGCTGGGTTCCTCGCCCAGGACGTACCACGGCTCGATTGCTTGTCTCAATTCTAGCTGCAAACCGTCCTGCGCGACGATGCCAATCATCGGAAAACGGAATTCGAAGTGGGCCGCGAACCAGCTCAGCTCCAACGGAAAACCCGCCAGGCGTGTCTCGCGAATGATGTCGCGAAAGTCCTGTTGCACAAAATAGGGAAGCAGGAACCGATCGTGCAATGTCGTTCCCCAGCGCACCATTTTCTCGCGGTACGGGTTCTCCCAGAATCGGGCCACCAGAGCCCGCAACAACAGCTGCTGCGTGAGGCTCATACGGGCGTGCGGCGGCATCTCGAACGCGCGAAACTCGACTAGCCCCAGTCGCCCCGTGGCGCTGTCGGGAGAATAGAGCTTGTCGATGCAGAACTCGGCGCGGTGGGTATTGCCGGTGACGTCGACCAGCAAATTCCGAAAAATTCTGTCGACGAGCCAGGGCGGGCAGTGCATGCCACTAATGTCGTACGGGTCGGGTATCTGGGCACAAGCCAGCTCCAGCTCGTACACCGAATCACGCCGTCCCTCGTCTGCGCGCGGGGCTTGACTGGTCGGCCCGATGAACGCCCCCGAGAACAAGTAAGACAGCGACGGATGATTGTTCCAATAGCTCACCAAGCTGCGCAGCAAATCAGGCCGACGTAAGAACGGGCTGTCAACGGGAGTTGGCCCGCCGAGGACCACGTGATTGCCGCCCCCCGTGCCGGTGTGTCGCCCGTCATAGGCGAATTTTTCCGTGCCCAGCCGCGTCTGCCGCGCTTCTTCGTAAAGTGTGGTAGTGATATGTACCAGCTCACCCCAGTTGCGCGACGGAGGCGTGTTGACTTCGATCACTCCTGGATCGGGCGTGACCTTGAAGTTGTTCAATCGATAATCTGTCGGCGGCGGATACCCTTCGACCACCACGGGTGTCTTCAGGTCCTTGGCAGCCGCTTCGGTAGCCGCGATCAAATCCAGATAGTCTTCCAGCCGTTCTACCGGGGGCAAGAAAACGTGCAGCGTTCCGGCGCGCGGCTCTACGCACAGCGCCGTGCGAATCACGTCGGCCGGGTCGACGTTCGGTGAAGCCGCACGCAGCGTCTCCTGTTCGTGCCGCTCTGTCGCGTCCCGACCGCGACTGCGAGCCGGAATCTCGGGCTGTGCAATTCTTCCGGCGAAATTCGGCAATGGATCGCGTGGCGCCGTGGGGTCGAGCGGATAGAGAGTCCGCCGCATGCTAGGGGGAACATACGGCAGCGCATCCAGCGGCAAGCGTAAACCGAGTGGCGAATCGCCCGGCAGCAGAAACAACGCATCGGTCCGCACCGGCCAGGGCCCGCTGCGCCAGCGTGGTTTACCTTGCCACCATTGGCGCTCGATGGGCAACACGTAACCTGTCGTCGTTCCCAGCCCGCGCTCGAAGACGCTGGCCAAGCGCGCGCGCTCTTCAGCGTTTGCCAGTTTTGAGTCGCGCGCGTCGACATTGACCGGCAAATGTCGCTCTTGGGCCAAATAGTGCCAAGGGTCTTCGTAAGCGGGGACCATCCAGGCCGCGTCAACTTGCAAATACTCGGCCATCCGCTCTACGAATTGCTCCGCATCGCGGGCCGTGTGCCCGTGCTTTTCCCCCTCCTTGGCGATCAAGCTGGCATCGCCCCACACCGGCTGGCCATCGGCCCGCCAATAGCACGCCAAGGCCCATCGCGGCAGGGACTCGCCGGGGTACCACTTTCCCTGGCCGAAGTGCAACAGTGCCTCGGGCGCGAAGCTGGCTTGCAATCTACGAATGAGGACCTCCGACAAGCTCCGCTTGTTTGGCCCTACGGCGGCTACGTTCCACTCGTCACCGTCCATATCGTCGATAGATACAAACGTCGGCTCGCCTCCCATCGTCAGTCGCACATCGCCGGCTTGCAGTCGGTCGTCGACGGCGTAGCCAAGCGATTCGATCTGCGCCCACTCGTCGTCGGTGTACGGCTTGGTGACGCGCGGATCTTCATGAATCCGCGCGATCGACATGGAGAACTCGAACTCGGTCTTGCACTCGTCGACTCCGCCGGTAATCGGGGCTGCCGTGGCCGGGTCGGGTGAGCACGCCAGCGGGATGTGTCCTTCGTCGGCGAGCAAACCCGAGGTCGGATCCAGCCCGATCCAACCGGCCCCCGGAATGAATACTTCCGTCCAGGCGTGCAGATCCGTAAAGTCTTGCAGCGCGCCGGCGGGCCCTTCCAGCGGCTTCGAGTCGGGCATCAGTTGCACCAGGTAGCCCGAGACGAATCGGGCGGCCAGGCCCAGATTGCGCAGGATTTGCACCAACAGCCAGGCCGAGTCGCGGCAGGAACCCGAGCGCCGCGTGAGAGTCTCCTCGCAACTCTGCACGCCGGGTTCCATCCGGATCAAATAGCCGATGTCCTGTTGCACTTGCTGATTGAGGCCCACCAGAAAGTCGACGGTCTTTTGCCGTGGGCGGGCGACCGTCGGCATGTAGGCGGCGAAGTGCTTGCCGGCCGGCTCGATTTCCAAGTACGGCCGCAATTCTCGCGCCAGCCAGGGCTCGTAGACAAACGGAAATTGCTCGGCCGAAGTTTCGATGAAGAAATCGAACGGATTAATCACCGTCAGCTCGGCGATCAGGTCGACCGTAACCCGCAGCGAGCTGGTGCGATTAGGAAACACAAACCGCGCGAGAAAATTGCCGTGCGGATCTTGCTGCCAGTTCTGGAAATGATCCGTAGGCTCGACGTCCAGCGAGTAGCTGATAATCGGCGTCCGACCGTGCGGAGCCGGGCGCAAGCGGACGATCTGCGGCGAGAGAGTTACCGGACGATCGTATATGTAACGGGTTTCATGGTGCAGCGCAACTCGGATGGCCATAGTTCGGTGTTTGCATTGGTGTGACTTGTGCGCTCATGGCCCGCCTGCTCCAATTTGCTTGGTCCGAGTTTAGCCTAAACGCGCTGCTCGGAGTAGTCGGCAAATGGACGGTTTCGCACCACTGGCGGTGTCCTACAAGGATTGCGTTCAAGTCGTCGTCTAGCACGAGGCGCTATGGTATCTTGACAGGCGACGACGAGCCCTTTTCCTGCATCTCACGGATGGTCTACGCATGGCGGCGACGCGATATCTCGTGTTTGACATCGAAAGCATCGCCGATGGCGCGCTCGTGTCGAGGCTGCTCTATCCAGATCAAAAATTGGCGCCGGCGGCAGCCGTGAAGAAGTATCGCGAAGAGCTGTTCGCCAAGCATGGCAGCGACTTCGTTCCCTACACCTACCAGATTCCGCTCTCGATCGCAGTGGGCAAAATCGACGCCGAGTTCCGACTGGTCGACATCTCGGTTCTCGATGACGCAGACGCCCGCCCCCACGTCATGACCGAGCATTTCTGGCGCGGATGGGAGAAGCACGGCCGACCGACGCTGGTCAGCTTTAACGGCCGGACTTTCGATATTCCTCTCTTGGAGTTGGCAGCCTTTCGCTACGGCATCAGTGTGCCAGGCTGGTTCAACCTGACGGCCAAGAGCTTTGAACAGCCGCGAAACAGATTCAACCTTGACGCCCACATCGACTTGCAAGAGTTGCTGACCAACTTTGGAAGTTCGCGATTTACCGGTGGATTGAATTTGGCTGCCAACTTGCTCGGCAAACCGGGCAAAATGGACGTCGAAGGGCACATGGTTCAGGACCTCTTCGACGCGGGAAAAGTGGCCGAGATCCACGACTACTGCCGCTGCGATGTCTTGGACACCTATTTCGTCTTTCTGCGCACACGCGTGCTGCTAGGCCGGTTGGCCCTCGATGCGGAACAAGGAATCATCGCCGAGACCAAGACCTGGCTAGCTGCACGGTCGAAAGAAGTGCGGGCGTATCGTCTCTATCTCGAGCGCTGGGGAGATTGGCCAGACCCTTGGCACAGTGCCACAAAATAGGGGTAACTCGTCCGCACTCTGGCTTGGTCCTGCCGAAGTTAGCGATCCTGCGAACGGATGCGACGGGCGTCAGCGCTAATGATTTGTGGCAACACGCTCACGACGTGTGCGACACCTCAACCCGCGCAGGGCGTCAGGGCCATCTGTTGCGGAAAAATGACATCGCCGGGTTGCGGATCGCCTTCGTACGCCAGAATGACCGGCACCGCGACGGCCCAGCGTCGATCTTGCCGACCAATGGCGGCGGTGTTATGTCCTTCGATGTAGGCCACCGCCTCAATCGCGTTGAAGCAGCCGACTTCTGCCAGCTCGATGGCAACGGCCTCGGGAGGCAGATCCTGCCACGATCGCGGCTGCCAACTTGAGAATCGAGTGATCCAGATTCGGAACAGATCGGGCGTCGATTTCCTAGGCGTCATATATGAATGTCCTCACGCGCGCCGCCCCTCGGCGCTTGAACAGTTCGTCACACGCTCATCCGCGCCCCGCCCCCTGCGATCGGCGCCCCAGCATCAGGCAGACTAAACCACGGCAGCTCACGCGGGCGGCTAGGCCCGTCGCGAGACAGCACCTGCCGGAACACAGCGTCGGCCATTGACTCACATCACGCCTCGGTTCAATCGACATCAACATCGCTTCCGCAAACCAAGGCGAAATTGGCGTCAATCCGAAATTGTGTCAGCAAAAAAGCTGGACCCACGCGTCGGTTTTTAGTATACAAGAGTACACCAAATGCTGTCAACACAAAAAGCCCATAAATCTTATCGTGTCGGTTCTCACTTTTCTGTACCCGACAATGTCGCATTTCGCGCAAAATCTCCGTCGTCTGATGGCTCAGTTCGATCTGACCGTGATCGAGGTTGCGCAACGTACGGGACTTGATGAGCGCACCGTCAAAGGCATCTTGAGTGGCGCAAGCGCCAAACCGCACGCCCGCACACTTCATCAATTGGCGTCGGGCCTGGGTGTCGACGCGAACGAGTTCTTTCAAAGTCCGGTTATGCTCTCGCGACGGCGTTTCGACCGTCAAACGAACCCGATTGTCGATGAAGTCGTACACGAACGTCCCGATTTGTTCGCAGACTGGAACGAGTCCGACTTCGATGAAATCTATAGCCATATGGGAACGGGCGGGGCATTGACGGCCGAAGGGGTCCTGCACGCCGCTGAAGCGATCAATCGCAAGCGCGAGCTGCACGACAAGCTGGCGCTGCTGCTCGAAACCGAGCAAGCCGACGTGATCGCCGGGATCCTGGAACTGCTGTACGAACGCGTGAAGGCTGCCCCCTGATTCAGGTACGGTTCGTGGTAGATGGAAACGCCACTGCCGAGGCGCGATCTGGCAAAGCGCATTCGCAACAATCGTGCCGCAGACTTTGTCCGCTGTAACTCGTGCGGTCTCAGTCGCGCCTGTTGTAAATCTGACACATGGGAAGCGCGCGGCTCGACGCGTCCCCCACTCGACAGGGGCACGCGATCGACGCAACCTACGCCGTTGCGATTCGCTGGTCGTCGTTAACATTCCAGGTTCACTCATTTATCAAGGTTCACACGCCGGCCAAAGCTCGGGCCCAATTCTCCACCGCCAGGTTTTCTGCGTCGGACAGGCTGCCATCGGTCGTCGTGCCACCATATATCACGGCCGCGGCGATATACCCAGCGAACCGATCCTGGATGCTGTAAGGACCTTCGATAGGGGAGCCCGAATCATAGTTCAAGCCGCCGAGAACGAGCGAGTCGACCAATTCCATGTTCCCCAACCATTGGTTTTGTACGTTGCCGCCGTTGGTGCTGTAGTTTTTATACGTCGTATCGATCGGATTTGTATTGCCGTTAACGCGATAGGCCAGGCTCGCCGCGTCGCCAGTTCCGAATCCGCGCTGGTTCGTCACCAAGGTGTTGCCGGCGTTAAGCGTTGTGGTGCCGCGTGGGTCGCTATTGATCGACGTCCCTTCGTCACGGCGAATGCGCAGCGATAGCTTGGAGTTGTAAATCATCGGAAAGAAGTACGTGAAATTGCCGTCGTAGGATTCTTTGTCGGCCGTGATGATCGAATAATCGAAATTCGCTATCGAAAGGTCCGTGGGCTGAATCACCGTAACGATATCGCCAGAGAGGCACGCGCTGCAGAATCCTGGCGCGTAAGCGTGTAACCAATGCTGCCCGCAAAACTGCAGCGCCGGTCGACCATTTATCGGCGATTCCTCAACCCAAAACGGCGCATAATTAAATCGCGGCGCCAAGAACAAGTACCCGGCCGGGCTGCGATCCATCAGACGTGCGCACAGCGTTGCCTGACCGAGAGGGCCGTTCCGCTCGGCAAGGTGGTTGGCGCTAGCGCTCGAGTCGAGACGTTCTCCGCCGGCCTCGGTTAGGTCCCAAGCAGCGACGAGATATGTCTTCTCGCTGCCGCGTAGCCTGGCAAAAGGCACCGGAAAGCCGCCATTGAACAGCGCTGGAATCAAAACCGTCGGCAGCGACTGACGCCAGATGCGCACACTCGCCAGGGCGCCGTCATAAAAATTGGCAAGACCACCCGAACTGCCAAAATTCCAAGCGCCGACAAGTAGCGGCGCGGTTTGCCCGGTTGGCAACGGCCCCAGCGTTCCGCTCAGGCTGGATGTGCTCGCGGGGACCGTCGCTCCGTCGAAATAGAAATTCACTGCCGGCGTAGTAAGATCGACCGTCACGACACAATGCGACCAGTTGCTAGGCGCATCCGAGGTGACCACGGCGCCATAGGCGTTTGCAGCGTTGTTCCAGGCCCAAAACTCGAGCTGGCTTTCGTGGCCGACTGTGCCTGAGGTCCTCAACGACCAACCATGATTGCCCGCGGTGTTGAATACGTCCTTGGACAAGTAGCAGCGGTTACTACCCGTGGTTGCGGTGTTTCGCCAGATCTCGCACGAAAACGTATTGGCATTCGTGCCCGCGCTGAAATCAAGCGTCGCCGCATGCGCCGCCTGCAAATATTGCGAACTGTTGGCAACGAATTGCACCGCCTTACAAAACGTCATCGACGCGGTATAGCTCGCATCGATGAATAACCGCAGCAAGCTCAGGAACCGTAACGGCACAGGCGCCGCCGCGGCGCTTAGCGATGCCGTGTGCCGTAGGTCGAGTGCCGAAGTAAGTGGGCGATGTCTCATGATCGGATCCTTTGCGCGAGAAGCTATGGGATGTGCCCGGTCCCTCAGAAATTACCCGAATAACAGGCCGACCATGGGCGTATCGCCGTCGGTGGCCGTGATGTCCAGCGTCTTATGGGTGCCGTCGATGGCGGTCAACCCGCTGGCAAACCACTCGAACGCAAAGCCGCCTGGCTTGACCTTCACGGGCTGGGGCAACACGTAGCCGTTGCTTCCGCCGGTGGCGATCTGCACGTCGCCCGCACTGGCGGCCGGGTTACTGATCACCACGCCCAACAGTTTCTTGCCGTTGGCATTGATGGTGCCGTTGGTGCCTTGCGCGGCCGTGGTGTCGATCGTGTATCCGCCCCCGCTAATCAGCGTGTTGTAGATCGAGAACAGGGCCGGCACGATAGCCGAAGTTGGTCCAAGGAAGAGTTGCTGGTCGAGTCCCTTGAAGGTACTCAACAGCGTAATGCCTGCCGGTTCGCTCCCCGGATCTTCGTCGATGTCGAATTGCAGCAGACAACGTAGTGCTTTGACGGCGGCGGCCATGTGTTACTCCTTCGTGCGGGTTTTCATCATGTAATCGTTGTAGGGCAGACGCTTGCCCCCCTTGAAAAAGATCCCTTGGCCCTGGTAGGGCCCGTAAATACAAAAGCTCCAGCTTGGCTTCTCGCCGCGCAACAAGACGCGGTGGCCGATCGACCTTCCCTGGTACAGGATCATGCCGGGTCGGCAATTTCTCCGGCGCGGTGTGCCTCCGTCGATCGGTACAAGCCATTCCACGTAGCCGCGCCAGATAATGAACTTGAGCAACCAAAACGGGTGAACGTGGTAATAGCCTTCGCGCTCCGTCATTACGAACTTGTGCAGCCAGACCGAAAAATATCTCGTTTCCCACAGCAGCCAGCGGTCAAGCGCCGTCTCGCCGTGATAGATCAAGGGTAGGCGTGAGTACACGCGATGGTTCACAAGGAACGTACACAGCCAGGTCAGCACGGCCGACGTGCGGGTCGCCCGTGGCCATGATTTGATCCTTGAGACTGGCCCAGCCGCGGTCGTAGGCTTCGGGGCCGTCCTGGTGTCGGGGCGTTGCGGTGACTCCGGGCCAGCGGCGTTCAAGCTCATACATAAATTCCATGCCGATTCGTCGGCGTCGAAAGTAGGGGTTAACGATCGCTGTTTCGATATGGCAGTGCAGCGGGCCGTCCGGGTTGGCCGTGGCCCACAGGTCGTGCTTACCGCAGTTGCACTCGGCATCGACAATCCGATTGCCGTCGGCATCGCGCAGTTGGGCGCAGCCCAGCAGGAACACGACCTCGCCGGCCCATACCGATTCGACGATCTTGTACATGGTAAAGCGGTCCTCGTCGGGATACTCCGACGAGCGCCACATATTGATAATCACGATTCGCTCTAGCATCGCGTCAGCTCGTCCGCATGATGTAACAAAGGGCAAAGTACGGTGGAATGTGGTACGCCTGGCTGTGTTCCAGCGTGGGCGTGTAGTGGAAGTGGGTACCGGGCACGATGATCGTCTCGGCCTCGGCACCGATGTCGAGCGTGACACGTCCCTCGGGCGTGTACTCGGTCGACGATGGGGAGAAGGTGATTCCCTCGACCGGCAGTTGCGCGAAGTGGTTGTGCGGGTTGGGTTGAATGATGAAGTCAAAGACCATCGCGTCGATGATCTGGCCGACATCAACCGTATGATGGTGGCCGTTGGGGCTGATCGAGATGGTGCTATCCAGCGTATAGCCGGGGCAACCGTCCTCGCCTTCGTCGGGCAGCCCGCTACCGACAACGCAAACTTGGGTCGATCCCTTGCTGGTGCCAGGCGTGTTGATCCTGATCTGAGACGTACCGCCCCCGTCGACCGTAGCCGTCAGCGACGTATCGCTGGTGTCGATCGTGGGATCTTCGCCGATGTCCCCCGCGCCGCCGATAATGCGCAGGTCGGCTCCCTCGGTGAATCCCGTAGCGACGGGGAAGCCCGTCATGTTGGGGGACGTGTCCAGGTTCGTAGGGTAGCCGATAAAGTCGGCGGCGCTCGAGGTGACAACCTCGGTCGTGGCGGTCAGCGTTACGGCGCTTGTCGGCTGCGGCTCGTGGTCGTCGTGCTTGTGCTTCTGCTGGCCCCCGCTGTCGCCGACGTCGGTGCCGTTTTCGTTGCCGTCGAAGTTGCTATCGTCGCCCGGGCTCGCTCCCACAACGAACTTGCTGCGCAGGTCGGGCGTGCCGTTGCTACCGTCGCACAAGTGCCAGCCGTGCGGGATGCTGGCCGCGGTCCCTCCCCAAATCTTGATCGTCTTGCGGCAGTCGTCCAGGTAATCGGTAACGCACACGTGATTGCCGTCGTCGTCGGTGGTGTAACCGATCACCACGCCCGCCTCGACGTTGGGATCTTGCGCCGCCGAGGGGCTGGGCAACAGCACATTAAAATGATCGCTGCCGGAGTCGTAACCCGCGCCCGTGATGTCGTCGACCGGCTGGCACTCGACGTAGTGGCTGTTGCTCTTGCTAGTACCGGCCAGCGTGTGATCGGCGTAGGCGCGGGCGTATTTGATGCTGGAGCCGCCTTGCTGGCCGTCGATCAAACGATAGGCGACCGAATTGTCGTCCCACACAGCCAGCGCGTACTCGGTGTCGATCAATGAGCCATAGATGCCCACGGTGTCGAGAACCGCAGTTGCGCCCGCCGTGGTCTGCCCCTCCCAAAATTGCGGGAACGTGCAACTGGCAACGTGGGGGGTTGTAGCGCCCATGTCCTCGGTCAGTTGCACGACCGCAAATAACGCAATCCGCTCCATGTCGATGATCTGCCACTCGTCTTTATCCCCCAGGTTGACCGCGAAGCCGTACAGGCCGCTGGGCCCTTGGAACTTGCCGCGGCGGCCGAGCGAGCCGTAGAAGTCAACGACAGTAATCGCATCGCCATCGTCATAGGTCGACGTGCCGGCGTTCCAGTTTTGCTTGACGGCTCCCGCAGTGCCGCCCAGCGCCAGCGGGTCGGTGGTCTTGAAGCGGATTATTTTCACGCCGCCGGTGCCCGGCAGCGACACGACTTCATAGCGGCCGCTGGTCTGGGAGAGAAAGCAGACGCCGCGATCGCCCATCAGTGCCGGGCCCAACTGGGCGCTATCGAATACCGTCACGCTGGTCATTCCCACGTCCCACGTCGACGTGCCGGCGTTCCAGGTTAAGAGCGAAGCGTCGGCGCTGCCGCCCTTGGTGAGCGGCGCGTTCAGGTAAAATAGTAAGAGGCTGTCGCCGCCCCCTCCCATGTCGATGACGCGATACTCTTCTTGAAACTCATCCCAGACGGCAATGCCGGGACTTCCCTCGGGCATGGCGGCATACAGGTTTTGGGAATCCCAGACGTTGACAAAGCCGCTGGTGTTCTTGCCTCCCCAATAACTGCGCGTCAGTCCGATGACGCTCAAGCTGGCGGCGGCCTGCTGCGTGGAAAAGATGCTGGTGGTGGTAAAGGCGATGAAGCGGGCCACGTGTTCCAGGTAGAGAATCTGCCACTCGTCCAGGTCGGGCAGTTTCACCGCGAAGCCATAGTGCCCCTCGTAGCCCTGCCACTCGCCCGGATCGCCGATCGCCCCGAAGTAGTCTTTGACCGTGATCGTGTCGCCGTCGACGTAGCCGGGCACGCTGGCGTCATACTGTCGGATGATCGCGGTGGCACTCCCGCCAAGCGTGAGCGTAGTCGTCAGCTTGAACCGCACGACTTGTACACTTCGGAACGGATCGCGCACGATTTGCCAGCGACCGGTGTCGGCATCGAACGTTGCCAGCACCCAATCCCCTTCCATCAGCCGTTTGGCGGATACGTCCTTGGCGAGCGGATCATACAGTTGCACGTCCGACGGTGACTGTGGCGTGTAACTATCGGTGCTATTAAGCCGCAAGCGCGTGGCGCTGTAATACGGCACGTTGTCTGCCGTGAGAGGCAAGACCGATGGCACCGTTTGAATGCGGAAGAGCCAAGCCTGGAACTGACGAGCCAAGCCAATGCGCACGCCGGCGGCATCGTGATGCACTTCGATAGGGTACGCGCCCGAGATCTGCGCAAGCGCATTCAACTCTTCGATGACTTCGTTGAACTTGGCCGCCGAGATCAAATCGCCGGGCCGGACCAGTGGAATCGGGGCAGGCATGAATTACTCGAACTGGAAAAGTTGCAGAAAATCACCCGACTGGTAAGGCGGATTACCCTCCTGATTCTCGATAGCCACCCAATGCTCGCCGGATAGTCCCATCTCTTTGTAGAAATAATTCCAGCCCACGGTCGTGACCCGGTCGCTCAGAGTCTTGGTGTTCTCGGCGAACATGTAGTCCAAGTTCCAGAAGCCTCCGTCGGCAATGAACTGAAAGCGCCGCGATGCGCGAACACCCTGAAATAGCACGGTTCCGGGCGCGGCCGATAGGAAAGTGCCACTGTTCACCTTGCCGCGCAGCATGCGAATCTGTGACCAGGGAGGAGACGGCACGCGCTGCCAGCGCAACGTGAACAAGCCGCTCGGAACCATCACGCCCGGATTGATATCGTCGGCGACGCGCTCGCCCGAACCACCGCTCCAATTCCAGGCACGTCCGGGCACAGCGGATCGCTCCGAGCCAATGTTGGCTGAATACGTCAGGAAGGTGCCGTTCGGAACGCTGGGGAGATCCGGCCGCGACGGACTGAATTCGTCGAACATCGTCCGGTACGTCGCAGTGACGCGCGCCCCGCCGCTCGGATACGCGTTGGTCAACGAACCCAGCGAAACGCCCAACGAGCCGTCAGGATTGTCCGGATCGAACGGTTCCACCTGCACGTCGCTGACGATCAGATTCGGCAGGCCAGGAAACTCGATCGGCGGCACGAATTGCGTGGCCAACCCAAGCACGCGAAAGATACCGATCAGATCGTGTACGAATTCCTGCCAGTCGTCCCAGGCGACGCGAAATGAGCGGACCGCGGTCGTACCTTGCTCATTGACGCGAATCTTGGGCGAACCTTCTAATTCTTCAAACGCGACCGTCATGCAGGCATCTCAGGGTAAGTGGGACAGGCGCGCCGACCTTGTGGGACGCGCGCTCAATTACTCCGGCTCTGTAAACACGGCCAATGTCTGTCGCTGCGACTCGGAAGATTGGCGTAGCCGGTGCAAGTTCTCGTCCATGCGCAGCAACGCATCGAGCTGCTGCTGTTGCCATTGAGTGGGCGAACGCCTCGCGGCCTGCGCACTTGCCGAACCGATCGAGCGCGCCCGGCGCCCGCTGGGCTGGCGCGGCACCGCCGACGCGGGCTCGCCTCGTTTAGTTCGATCGCCACGTTTCCGAGTGTTGCGCGGTCCCGGCAGCCGCGAACTTGTTCCCAGCGACAAGTATTTGCTGGCCACCGCAGACCGCACGGCCAGTGCCGCCAGCTTTGCCACGCGTTTGCGCATCCGACGGACAACCGACGAGCGTTGTGTCCGTCGTGCGGTCGGCCGAGACGCCGGCTCCGGTGCCCCATGCGGCGCGATTTCGTCCACGGTTCAGACTCCTTCGCATGCCAACCGGTTACCCCGGCTGTCGTTCATCGATTGTGGGCCGGTTGGCCCGGTCAACTTCCGTAGCTCGGCTTTGTCCACGTGCCGTTCGCAGAGAACTGTGCCGTGCCTCCTAGCACATCACCGCTAGAGATATCGACGGCAAGTTGGATCGAGTCGATGATCGCCGGCACGGAGTAAAAGTGCGTGGCGTCGATATAGAGCAAAAGCGTCACCGCAGAGCCTTCGTCGAAATCGTCTGTAACGGGATCGGCCACGTCGAGTTTGAAGCCGATGCTGCCCGCGCCGTCTTTAACACCTGGCACGCGCCGGCGGAAACCTCCCGTCGAGGAACTCGCGTACGCGTGGTTGACGGATGTCGTGTGAAATGTCCAATCGGTGATCTCGGCCAAGGTTGTACTGTCGATCAGTACCTTGCCATTCTTGCCGCTGATGGTCGCCATGCAAAAGCTCCGCGAAGTTGAGCAACGAACAGAGACGACGAAGAACTGCCTGCTAGGGATGAACGCCTACCACGACGATCTTGTAGTCGACCGCGTCGCTGCCGGGGTTGGCGATCCGTAATGTGTCGGCAGTGCCGACGGCAACGGGCCAGCCGCCGAGTTGGTTGACGAGCATCAGGCAACTATCGGCCGGCAGCCTGACCCGATCCGTCGACGCACCAAAGGGCGCGCTCCAAGCCGCGGTGGCAGCCGCGCCGACGAGCAAATCGTCGCCAGGCGTCGTCGAGGCA
>DASXEJ010000200.1 GCA_036490175.1 Pirellulales bacterium
GGCGACGCCATAGACGCAACCACCGGCCAACAGACTGGATTTTGAATCGAAACAAATACGAATTCCCTCCAGAAAAGCCGCATTGCAACCAGCGGACTACTCCGGCACTTCGGAATGCGATTATACAGCGTTGCCGAAACGTCCGCATCGCGAGCGCCGCCTTGATGATAGACGCAGTCGTGCCGCATCACCTGTGGAACCTGTCTCGGCGGACGAATGTTGTTCGACCATTGGAAGCTCGCCCCGGTGCGCCACCCCGAGGTAACCGTTGTCGATGTGACCGACGCGGGTTCGTTAAAAAGCAAGATCAGCAGCCGGCTCACGGGGTGTTGGACGTGGAGCCTCGCACTGGCGTCATTCGCGTGGCCGATCTGCTGTAGCAGCTTCTTCGGCCCGTTTTATACTCAATTCGACGTCCGACTCCGGACCCCTGTTGTCTTCCGAAAACACCCGTTTTCCGACAAATTACCGCTCGCTGTCACGGAAGGCGCCCGCTTCATTATCGCGCGCCGTAGATATTGCATTTGGGCAAATCCTTTTTCAGCGCGGCGGCGCCGGCTTTCGTGACCTGCGTGTTGGTAAGGATCAGCGTCTGCAAGCCCTTCAGGGCGGCCAGGTGCTTGATCCCTGCGTCGGTCATTTTCGGGCCGCCGGTGGACAGCCATTGCAAGCTCTTCATGCCGGCCAACTCCTTCAGCCCTGCGTCGGTCATTTTTGTGCTGCCGATGTCCAGCCATTGCACGTTGTTCATACCGGCCACGTGCTTCATCCCCGCATCGGTGAACTCCACGCCCCAGACGGTCAGCTCTTGCAGGCCCTCCAGGCCGGCCAGGTCCTTGAGCCCCGCGTCCGTCATGTTTGTGCCGCTCACGTTCAACCTTTGCAAGCTCTTCAGTCCGGCCAGGTGCTTTATCCCCGCGTCGGTCACCGGGCAGTGATTGAGGTACAGCCTCTGCAAACTCTTCAGCCCGGCCAACTCCTTTATCCCCGCGTCGGCCACTTTATTGTTGCGAAGGTCGAGCGTGTGCAAGCTCTTCAACCCGGCCAATGCTTTAAGCCCCGTGTCCGTCACCTGCGTTTTATTCAGGTACAACGCTTCCAAGCTCTTGAGCCCGGCCAGCTCCTTCAGCCTTGCGTCGGTCACATTCGTGGCGTTAAAGCTCAGGCCGAACGCGGCCCCGGGGTCGGGCAGCTTCGCCAGCACTCCCTCTTTCCACTCGGAGAACTGAAACACCGGCAGCGCCCCGGTCCCGCCTTTTGCCTGGGCCTGAAACTTAGGCGCTTCCGTCGGTCTCATTTGCATCCAGCCGACGGCGGCGCCGGAGTCCGTCCACGCCTTGACGATCTCCGGCGGCAATGGCATGGGCGCAACTTTCCTGTCACCGCCCGCGCCGGCGAAAACACTCAACGGGCAACTCGCCAGCACGGCCAGCGCTGCCAGGTAATGCCACGTTGTCCCTTGCTGTTGCATGGTTCCCTCTGTTGCCGAAGTTATGATTACATCGCTTCCGTCCATATAGCGAGCATTCCCCGTTGTCGGGGTTCGCGCAACCCTTGGATTCTAACCGGCTACGCCAGGCAACGCCAAACGTCGCAGTGTCTTGAAACAGTCCCGGCGCGACCCCGCGAGGATCGGCCCGGTCGATGTGATCGACGAGCGCAAGCCAAACGCTTGTCCAATCGAAATCGGGCAATTCGAAACGTCACTTCTTGCCCGCGGGGCCAGTGCAGACGTGGTCGGCTTCGGGTCGTTGCATCGGCAGCGAGCTGAAGGTCCACGACGCCAGTTCGCGGCTCGCCCAGCGCGAGAAGGGGATGGTTGTCGAACGGCTCGACGGGACCTGGACGAATGGCGTGAAGGCCTGGTCGAACATTCCGGCCCAGCCGAACCGGCTGCCGCCGGGATCGATGTAACGGCTTGGTTCAGCTCATTGCCTCGGCGCGATCGGCGAAATGTGCGGGCATTGGCTCGGGGCGAGCATGCCCGCTGCCGCGGGGCGATTTGCCAAGCAGACGTGCATCGTGCTACGGCGGTCGGCTATGGTATTCGGCCGAAGTCGCGGCAAACCTTGTCCCTGCTGCGCCATGACCCGCTATAATGCCGTTTCGCGCCGGAGCGGTCTTGGCTGGCGTGGTGCTCGCTTCGGTCGTGCGAGCGACATTTCGACCGGGGCTCGCGGTAGCGTCAGCACACTCGCATGAGCCGGTAACGCCGGAGTGCTGATCGCCAGGGACAGGAGTCGTGCATGTCAGGCAATCTGCTTGCCGATCGTTCGCTGCTGCAAACGCTGATCTACAGCTTGCCGGACCACATCTACATCAAGGACGCGGCGGGGGTCTACCTGCTCGACAACCGGGCACATATGCACTTCGTGGGGGCCTCGAGCCCGGGCCAGGTGCTGGGCAAGACCGTTTTCGAGCTGTTTCCGCGCGAGTTCGCCGAGCGGTTCGACGCAGACGACCGCCTGGTCATCCAGACGCGCGCGCCGCTGGTGAATCGCGAAGAGCCGATCACCGGCGCCAACGGACGCGGTGCCTGGGTCTCGACGACCAAGCTCCCCTGGATCAACGCCGACGGACAAGTCGTCGGGCTCGTCTGCGTCAGCCGCGATATCACGCGCAACAAGCAAGCCGAAGCGGCCGTTGAATACGAGCGGCACCTGTTGCACACCTTGATGGACAACGTCCCCGACATCATTTACTTCAAGGACCAGCTTTCGCGATTCGTACGGATCAATCGCGAATTTTCCAAACAGGTCGGCTATCGCGATCCGTCGGAGGCGGTCGGCAGGACCAATGCCGATTTCGCCACGCCCGAGCATGTCGCCCGCACTCGCCGCGACGAGGAAGAGGTAATGCGGACCGGGCAGCCAATCGTCAGCAAGGAAGAAAAGCAGACTTGGGCCGACGGGCGGGTTCGCTGGCTCTCGACCACCAAGATGCCGTTCCGCGACTCCGACGGCCGGATCATCGGCACCTTCGGCATCTCGCGCGACATCAGCGCCCGCAAACAGGCCGAAGTCGAATTGCAGCAGGCCAAGGAAACCGCGGAGGCCGCTACTCGCGCCAAGAGCGATTTCCTGGCCAACATGAGCCACGAGATCCGCACGCCAATGAACGCCGTCCTCGGCATGACCGACCTGGCCTTGGACACCGAGCTTACTCCCGAGCAGCGCGACTATCTGCAAACTGTCAAGACGTCGGCTGATGCCCTGCTCTCCCTGTTGAACGACATCCTTGATTTTTCGAAGATCGAAGCCGGCAAGCTTGAGCTCGATCCAATCCGGTTCCGGCTACGTGATTGCGTCAGCGACGCATTGAAGACTCTCGCCTTCCAGGCGTCGGCCAAGGGGCTCGAAATGGCCTGCCAGATTCCCGCCGACGTGCCCGATGCCTTGATCGGCGACGCAGGTCGCCTGCGCCAGATCCTGATCAATTTGGCCGGTAACGGCATCAAGTTTACCGCCCAAGGCGAGGTCGTCGTGGCGGTGACGCTGGAATCGGAGGACGACGTCCAGGTCGAACTTCACTTCCACGTGATCGATACGGGCATTGGTATTCCCGCCGACCGCGTGCATCTGTTGTTCCAGGCATTTTCGCAGGCCGACAGCTCGACCACGCGCAAATACAGCGGCACGGGGTTGGGCCTCGCCATTTCGCGTCAATTGGCCGCGCTCATGGGCGGCCGGGTGTGGGTCGAAAGCGAACCCGGCCAGGGCAGCGTGTTTCATTTTACCGTTCGCCTGGAGCGCAACCCCGACGCCGCGCCCGACGAGCGGCTGGGGCTCGCACGGCCCGCTCGCGTGCTGATCGTGGATGACCACCGCACGAGTGGGCGAATCCTGGCCGAGATTCTCGACCAGTGGGGACTGGAGCCCACGGTTGTCGAACAATCAGCGCACGCGCTCGATGCGCTCAAACAGGCCGCCGCGTCGAACGCGCCTTACGCATTGGCGATGATTGATGCTGCCTTGCCCGAGATGAGCGGTCGCGATCTGGCCCAGGAGATCGCAGCCCATCCCGACCTCTCGGCGACGAAGCTGATCCTGCTCAGCTCCACCGGGCCACCGGCCGATTGGCCGGGGTGCCAGCGGCTGGGCATCGTCGCCTGCCACTGGAAGCCGGTCAGGCAATCCGAATTGTTCGCATTGCTCGCGCGCTGCCTGGAGGCCGCGCCGCCGGCCCATGCTCGCTCAACGTCAGCGGCCGCCGTCGCTGTTTCCAAGGGAGGCCCACTGAACATCCTGCTTGCGGAAGACAGCCTGGTAAACCAGAAGCTCGTTATTCGCCTGCTGGAGAAATGGGGACACTCGGTGCTCGTCGCCGAAAACGGCCGCCAGGCGGTCGAGCTTTCGCAGCGAGAACCTTGCGACCTGATCCTGATGGACGTGCAGATGGCCGAGATGGACGGCTTCCAAGCGGCCGAGGAAATCCGCAACCGCGAGTTGGGCGCCGGCCGGCACGTGCCGATCATCGCCTTGACGGCCCACGTGATGAAAGGGGACCGTGAGCGGTGTCTGCAAGCAGGCATGGACGGCTACCTTTCGAAGCCGCTTCATGTGGAAGAATTGTTGAACGCCATCGCGCGTCATTGCCCGGAACCTCAGCGCCGTGCGGACGAGCCAGCCCGCCAGTCGCAGCACGAACCACTCGACGAGGACGAAGCGCTCCGTCGCTTGGGCGGCGATCGCGAATTGCTGCGCGAGTTGGCCGACGTGTTGGTCGGCGCCTATCCGTTGCGGCTCTCCGAATTGCGCGCCACGATCCTGCGCCGAGACCGAGCCGGCATGCGGCTGGCGGCCCACACGCTCAAAGGTGAGCTAGCCAACTTTGGAGCCCGCACCGCCTCGACCGCCGCTTGGCGCCTGGAATCGGCAGCGGACACGACCGACTGGCACGACCTGGAGCTTTTCCTGAGCGAATTGGAGCAAGAAATCGAGCACGTCCGCCCTTGCCTGGAAGAGCTTCGCCAGGCATGAACCGGGCCACTGGCAAGGTCCGGCTTGGGCGGGCCAAGGGACGCTGGGGCAGACGCTCTGCGTTGCGCTCACGAGCGACACGCTGAGGCAACCGTTGTCGATGTGACCGACGCGCGCATGACGCCGATTACCAGCCGATCGTTCAGCTTGAGCGGGACCGCGCCCGTTGCGACCGTGCGGACCAACATCCGCGCTCTGGGCAAGAAAAAAGTTCTCCTCATTTCATTGGCTTGACGGTAGGGCCGAGACGATTGACGAAGCCGCTGGCGAGCCGACCGGCATGATCATCACGCTCCCAGACTGGTTGTCCAAGGCGTCGTTGAGCGGGAGGGGTGCTGACCATCCACGAGGACTGTATTTTCTGCTGACCGGTGGCATCGAGTGCTGGCTCTACTGGGTCGTGCGTAAGCACGCCGGGCACCAGCAAACTGGCGGGAGCTTTACCATGTAGCAGCTCCATGAAAAACCCGGCTCCGCCGCCCGGCTTTCCGACTTCGCCATCGACATCCGCCAAGTCGTGCAAACGAACGAACTCCCGGAATACGAACTATCGCTGCGGCGGAACCAGGAGGGGGACGAAATCGTGCATTTCGTCCACCGTTCGCACTTGGCCCATAACCATCCGCGGTTAGTGTTTCCGCGCGCTCCGATGCGTAGGCAGACGAGGGGCATCTTTACCGAATCGTGGAAGCTCAACACGTTGCCCGACGACTACTCGGGCGATTAGGCGTAAGGAGACCAACAACACGCCAATCCAAACAGCAGGCCTGAACGCGCCAAGCCGTGCGACGGCGGCGCCTGTGGATAGCCTCGGGCAATTGGGCGCGGTCTTGTCGGGCGATTAGGCGCACGTTCCCACGGACGAATGGGCGCAAAGCATCGGGCGATTAGGCGCACCCATAGCCATATTTTCAAATCCGATCAACGGATTGCCGAGCAGCTAACTTCTTAACTTTAAGAGAATACTTAACATTCCTAACACCGCTGGTGTGTGGATAAGTTGTGACTTACACGGCCAGACTCGTTAGCCACTTCCATTACCACAGACAACAATTCTGGCAGTACTTGTTTACCGCTTCAGGCGGGCAGTAGTTGGCGAGCGGGACGACAGAGGGTGCGAAGCAGGAACTCGAATCCCTTCGACGCTCGTTGTTCGCAGGTGCGGAGCACTGTGGTCAGGATGCTTTGCCACCGCGCGCCGCGCCAAGTGCGGTTGCCACCCCAGACCTTGCGGTTCACGACCGCCGGGCGAATCGCTTGTTCGCCGCGATAGTTGGTGGCGTCTATCGTGGGGTCGATGAGGAACCAGAACCAATGCATGGCGTGACCCAACAGATGCGCCGCCAAACGCCGGTTAGGCTCGTGCGTGAACCGTCCCTGCGCCAGCCGTTCCAGTTCACACGCCAAGCTCAGGCCTCGCTCGGCCAGATCGTCGCCGCTGAGGCGATGGCCGCGCCACGCGCGCCGCAGCGTATAGGCCCGGTCGATCAAGCCCAGCACGGCGCGCGGCAAGCACCCGGCGCCGCCGCTGGCAGTTTCCAGGAGTTGCTCGCACCGCCGCTGCAAGTGCCCGAGGCATTGTTGATGCGCGGCGTGCGCGAATCGGTCATACACGCTCCAACCGTCGTGCACCAAGGTGCCGGACCAGTCCAGCCCCAGCAACTGCTCGGCCGGTGCACGGCTCCGCGTCGGATCGATCACGTAACATGTCTCGCGTCGGCCGACGAAGGCGTGCAACCAGGCAATGCGGCCGCCGACGCGCCAGCCGGTTTCGTCCGGCACGACCTGCGGCGAACCGCGAATGTCCTGTCGCACTTGCTCATACGCGGGCTCGCACCGCTTGGCCGTGCGGGCGATCGACCGCGCGCTAGTGCCCCGCGCGATCGCCAGTCCCTCGAACAACGTGCCCAGCAGCTTCACGCTCTTGCCGTGCGACAGGCCGAGCTGTTTGTTCAAGATGGCCAACAGCGCGTGGACATTCGGCCCCAATTGGCTGGCCGCCGCGCCGCGGGCCGAACTGGTCTGCAAGGCATGGCGGCCTTCGACGGCCCGGCCGCATTGGTCGCACACGCCGACGTGCATGTCGAACCGCCGGTACTTGACCTGGCGTGGAATCTCCGCCTGGTATTGGGAAGCGACGTGCGTTTCACTCAAGTGGCGGCTGCCGCAGTGCGGGCACTTGGCCGGCAGCCGCACGTCGTAGGTTTCGTCGATCCGCGGCGGCAGGCCACGATGCGCATGTGGGCCGTGTCGCCGACCCGACTTGCGGCCCGGCTTTTTCGCCGCCGCGGCAGGTTCGTCCTGCTTGCGAAACGGTGCGGCCTGGCGTTTGCTTTCGCGGCGCAACTGTTCCACCTGCCTGGTCAACTGCTCCACTTGGCGAGTCAATTGCTGAACCTGCTGTTTGAGCTGTCGGTTCTCTTCCAGCAGCTGCTGGTAGCTCGGCGGGCCCAGTCCACCACCACCCAATTCATCGCTCGTCGTCGCCATATTGGCTCTACGACGAAAATTACGCTAGCAGCCCAAAGCTTGCACTGCCAAATGTGCCCACCGCGGTAAACAAGTACTTCTGGCAATCCAACGAAATTGGAGACTACTCGCCCTGCTGGCGATTTCACGTGCCAGCTACTCGGTCACAACTTGTAACAGTAATTCGTCAGGCTCCAAATCAGAACGATGCGCCGCAACTATCCATTCTTCTCGCAGGCACACGCGTTCTTTCAGGTCCATCACACGCTATTCAACGCTCTGCTCGCTCGACAGCGTAATTGTCGTCGGTGGCCAAGCCACTTTTGTTTTTGCTGCTGCCCACGTCGCTCTGCGAACACCATATGCCAGAAATGCGCGCGATCAGCATCGGAGCTATTACTCTTCCTTCATTGTTGACGTGCATACAGCCCGATGTTTCGGTGGTAAACCGGATTCACAATCCGCAGTGCTTAGGACTTCGCTTCTTGGAATGCGCTCAGCCGCACGGGCACCAGATACAGTCAATTTAGGGTCATCACCCCAGGCCGTAGAGGGCGTAAGAATTCGTAAAGGAATTCTGTTGACGTGATGAACCAGAAGCTTAATATGCGAAGGTCTTCTCGGAGCAAAACGCCTTTCGCCATCTGCGGCGTCAGGGTTTGCCCATCTTTCCGGATCGGTGTGGGGCGTGTTCGTTATGCGCTCATTGATGGGCGCTAGAGGCGGCGAATCCCATGTCCGCGTGGACTTGGTCGGTAGGAGTGACCACGGCCGGTCGGCAACAGCCGACGCTGGGCCGCATGCTCGCCAGCTTGGCACAAGCAGGCTGGGAGCGACCTCGGCTGTTTACCGACGCCGACGCGCTCATCCCTTCCGAGTGGACGCATCTTCCCGACACCCGCCGCGATCAGCAACTCGGCGCGTTTCCCAATTGGTATCTCGGTCTGGCGGAACTTGTGATGCGTCAGCCGCAGGCTGATGGCTACTTGCTTTGCCAGGACGATGTGATCTTCTGCCGCGGCGTTCGTGCGTATTTGGAGCAGGTGCTGTGGCCGGCGGAACGAGTTGGCGTCGTATCGCTCTTTTGCCCAAGCCTCTATGCTCGCGGCAAGCCGCCCGGCTTTCATGTCGAGGATCGCGGTTGGGACACCTGGGGGGCACAGGCATATCTCTTCTCCCCTTCCTCCGCCGAATGCTTGCTGACCAGCCCGATGCCCATTCAGCATCGGCGCTGCGGCCCGGCCGGCGGCACTCGGAACATCGACTCAGTTGTCGGGCATTGGTGCCGTGAGTCGCGGTTGCCCTATTTCGTACACTCGCCGAGCCTCGTGCAGCATATTGGCGTGACTTCAACGCTCTATCTGGGCGCTGGCATCTGGGGCAATCGCGCGGCCGGCGATTTTGTGGGCGAACAGCGTGATCTATTAAGGGATTCCGCGGTTATCGGGCCAAGCAGTCCGGAACAAGTGTAAGCAACCGATTTGCCCCAGCGGGCTAACAAGCAGGAGCGCAGCGATGGCCGCCACGAATCCGGCAGGAACTTGGTATCGCGTTTCGTTGGACAAAGTCGCCGCCGCCAGCGGTGGATACGATCGCCTGAACGGTGATTATTTCCTCACCATCCCCGGCGCGCCCAAAGGCATGGAGCGCTGGGAGGTGAATTTCCCGACCGTCGCCGGCTACGATCGTCTCCGCTTGGAAATCGGCTCTGGCAGCAAGCGGGGCACACGCAGCGCAAAGGCGTACTTCACCGGTTCGGAACGCTCACCCGTCTGGTCGCAGGACAACATCGAAGGAGAACCGGCGGCGCTGCAACTGAAACTCGAACCGGGTACCGGCCCTGCCGGCGTGCGCTGGCCGAGCGTGCTTTCAGCCCAAAAGCTCGTTACAGAAGCGCCGTCAGCCCTGCAGGATTTCGCGGCCTTAGCAATCCCCATGACACTCGGGTCAAGCTCTGGCTCGCCGCCTCCGCCTTATCCGCCAGGCTGCCCGCCTTGCGGCGACACGCCGCAAGTCTGTATGGGCGGTTGCCCGCCGAAGCAGCCACAGTCCCTACCTTGCTGTTCAGGAGCAAGCTCGTATCCGGTGAAGTACTTCAATGGTGAGCTGCAAATCTTCCAGACCGACTTATCCACGGCTGGATTTGGCCGCATCCTTGGGCACACACGCAGCTACAGTAACCAGCTTGCCAGCACGTTCAATTTCGGCAACGGCTATAACTGGGTCATCGTCCAGTGGCCGTACCTCAGCCTGAGTTCGTCCAGGACCATTGCCGCCGTCCAAGGGCTGAACTGGACTGTTTGGTTCGACCAACAACCCGACGGTAGCTTTGTTGCGCGCTACGGCGCGAACCAGGCACTGGTCCATACCGGTTCCGTTTTCCAGCTTGCTTTGACCACGGGCGAGGTCCTGGAGTTCAACGATTTCACGCAAACCAGCTTCCCGCCCGGCTCATTCAAGAGCCTAGCCATCGCGGGCGGCGACACGGTCCAGGTTGTCTCGTACGAGGGCGCCCAAATCGGCGAGATTCAGCGCAGCCTTACCCAAAACGGCCAAACCATCAGCGAGTCTTTCCTCTATACCTACCTCGACTCGGGCAACAACGCGGGCAATCTGGCGTCGGTGACGCTTCGCCGCAATGCCGACGGCGGGCCGTGGTCGAACGTGGCCCAGGCAGTTTACAGCTATTATGACCTGAGCGATCCCAACGGCAGCTTGAATGACCTTCGCACGGCGACCCAGCAGGTTCCCGACGGAATCGGATGGGCCGACACGGCCAACAACTATTTCCGTTATTACTCGGGCACGGAGGCTCACCTGCTCAAGTACGTCGTTGGTCCATCTGGCTACGCCACGCTCGCCGCGCAAGGGAATCCGCTGCTGGCATCCGATGACCAAGTGGCCCAAGTCGCCACGCAGTATCTCCAGTACGACAGTCTGAACCGCGTCACGCTCGAATCGGTCAGTGGCGGCACTCTGACAACCACGTTCGCCTACCAGGCCAGCGGCTACACGGCCAACACTGACTACAACATGTGGGCGGTGCGCACAAGCGAAACACGGCCGGACAGCAGCCAGAATGTCGTCTACACCAACTTCATCGGCCAGATCCTGCTCAAGGATCTTCAATCGGCTGGCAACCACTGGACAGAGTTTCGGCAATACGACACCGATGCCCACGAGATCTCGCAGGCCATGCCTTCGGCTGTAATCAGCTACAGCGAAGGAACGCCGGCGGGCACGCTAAACGTGAACCTGCAAAGCGGTAGTGGCCTATTCAACCTGGTGCAGTATTATCCCGCTTCCGCCCCAGCTGCCGGTTACGTCCAATCAAAGTCGATTCGGCAGGGCACGGGCGGCACTCCGGTTGTTCTCGCCGAGTTCACTTACACCCGGCAGACCGTCGGCATCGCCACCGTGCAAATGCTCGCCAACCAGACCGTGTACAGCAATGACGACGGCACCGGCGCCATCACCACCAGCTACGGCTATGCCTGGTACACCGGCACACTCCAAGTGCAGCAGAAGACCACTACTCTGCCAGTCGTGCCGCTGGCGCAGAACGGGTTCAACACGGCCGACACCCAGCAGGAATACTACGACACGCTCGGGCAGATGACCTGGGAGCAAGGCCCGCGTGGATTCATCGACAATTTCACGTTCGACTCGGTCACTGGCGGCGCCGTCCAGATGATCGAGGACGTGGATCCCGGTCTGGAGACGCCGCCGTCCGGCTGGTCGCGTCCCTCGGGCTTGCCAGCGCCGTTGAACTTGGTCACTGACTACAAGTTGGACAATCGAGGCCGGACAATCCAATCGCGTGGCCCGGCGCACCTGGTCGATGGTGTTTCGGTGCGCACGACGAACTGGACTTTGTACGACGGTGTCAACTTCACGACGACTACCGCAAGCGGCTATGCCATCGGCTTGGCTGCTAACTATACCTACACGTCGCTGGGCCCCGTTTCGATCACAATCACCAACGCCTCAGGCCAGCCGACCGACGCCATCCAGGCCGCCGAAAGCTCGCTCTCCGGCTGGCTCTCCGGGACCAATACGTTCCCGCAGTCGACGTGGACCCGCTGGACCAAAAGTATGTACGATAACGGCGGCCGGCTCATGGCAACCAGAGCGTATTATACGATTCCAGCGACTGGCGACGGTACAGCGGATGCCAACTACAACGAAACCGGTTATGGGCATGATGCCATGGGCCGGCAGAATCGCTTGGTAACGCCGGGCGGTACGATCACGCGCACAACTTTTGACACGCGTAGCTATGTGACCGGTACCTACGTCGGAACGAACGACTACGGAGCAACGGATACTGATCCAACTGGCGGCGGCGGCGCGCCGGGCAATAACATGGTTGTGATTACAGACAATCAATACGACGGCGGCACCGGCGGCGGGGACGGCAACGTGACGCAAACGACCGCCTATGTCGACGGCACGACCAGCCGCGTCACGCAGTACGGCTACGACTGGCGCGACCGGCAAATCACGATCACCGGCGAG
>DASXEJ010000201.1 GCA_036490175.1 Pirellulales bacterium
CCAGGTGCCCGTCAACTCGATCACCGACGCCTGGTTCCAACTGGCACGTAAAGCCGGCAGCTCGGCGGTGGCAAAAGCCTGTCGAGCCAACCCACGATCGGCACGGTCGTCGTCCACGGCCCGCAGATCGACCACGTCCCAATCGCGCTCGGTGCTGCGGATATGCGCCAGACCTGCGGCCAGCGTCTGATCTGGTTGGGGACCAATGGGTCCAAAGAAAGTGCCCCACTCGTCGAGCGGATAAGTTAGCACGCGCACCTGGCCCAGACGCGTACGCTCTTTGCGTACGACGAACGGCAGAATGCCGCAAGGGCGTCCGTCGGTTTCGACGATCAGAACCCGCAGTCGCTGGCCGGCCGAGCAATGTCGCCAATAGACTTCCAACCAGTCGAACGATTGAAAGAAAGTCGCCAGCGGTGTCTGGCACAACAGGGTGTCCCAGTCTTGGCGGTAGGCCGACAGGTCCTCGAATCGATTGATTTCGATAATGCGGGTCATACAGAGTCGCACGATTTGAGGACGGAAAGGCCCGGGACGGCGAACGAGAGAAAGAGACGAGCAGAAATGGGGCACTTGGCGTCAGGCTACCAGCCTGATGGAGGATGGCAGAACGCAACCGCCATGCCAGGGCGACCGTGCATTGCGATCTCGTGTACGCAACTCGAACGTGCCACAGCCTTTGCCGTTATTGGCGGACGGTATATCGCTCGCGGCTCTCAGGAACGCGTGTGGCCTGCGTGCATCGGCGTTGTGGAAATGCCACGTACGGATGCCCGAAATGCCATACCGCGAGTGATTGTTGCCACGTGCATGGTGCGGTGGCGTGTTCATCCGTGTGCTGATGAGATGGGGGCGCCGCTTGGCCGCGACAACACCTATTTCCGAGGCCGACGCGACGAGCTACTGCGATGAGGCCGATAGCCGGCTCCCGGCTCGCCGCGGATATGGTCCCCCTCGCGCTGTTCGCGCACGTCGCGATTGGCTTTGGCCCGGCGTTTGTCGAGCGCGGCCCTGGGGGGCGTGTCCGGAATCAAACAATCGCAGCCGCCGCCGATCAGATCCTGGCGACCCGCTTGCTCGAGCGCCCGCCGGACTTCGAAGTAGTTCTCGGGCTTGAAGAATTGCAGCAGAGATCGTTGCATGCGCCGGTCGCGCAGCTGCTTGGCCACGTAAACCGGCTTTTTGGTCATGGGATCCAGCCCGGTGTGGTACATGCAAGCCGCGATGTCGAACGGGCTGGGAATAAAATCCTGCACCTGATCTGGCTTGTAGTGGTTTCGTTTCAAGAACAGCGCCAGTTCGATCATCGAATCCAGGTCGCTGGCCGGGTGGCTAGCGATGAAGTAGGGGACCAGGTATTGCTTCTTGCCCGCCGTCGCACTGGCACGTTTGAACTCGCGATCGAAGGCCGAAAAATCGTCGATCGTGGGTTTTTTCATCGTGGCCAACACGTTTGGATCCGTGTGTTCCGGGGCGACCTTGAGATATCCGCCCACGTGATGCGCCGCCAGCTCGTTCATATACGTGGGATCGAGCCGCGCCAAATCCATGCGAATGCCCGAGGCCACCAGCACCTTGCGGACACCGGGCTCCTCGCGGGCGTCGCGCATTAATTGCACCAAGGGGCCGTGGTCGGTGCCGAGCAGCTTGCAAATCGTTGGGTGGACACAACTGAGGCGCCTGCAGCGGGCCTCGACGTCCGGGCGCGTGCAGCGCATTTGATACATGTTGGCCGTCGGACCTCCGATGTCGCTCACCACACCCGAGAATTCGGGTTCGGCCGCCATTTGCCGGATCTCGGACATGACCGATTCCTGACTGCGGCTTTGGATGATACGTCCTTCATGGGCCGTGATCGAACAAAATGTGCAGCCGCCAAAGCAGCCGCGCATGATCTGCACCGATTCCTTTACCACCTCGTAGGCTGGGATCCGTGCAGTGCCGTAAGCCGGATGCGGTCGGCGGGTGTAGGGCAGTCCGTACACGCGATCCATTTCTGACTGCGCCAGCGGCAGGGCAGGTGGATTGGCGACGATCGCTTCGCGGTCGTGATATTGGACGAGCCGTCGCGCGTTGTGGGGATTTGTTTCCAAGTGCGCGATGCGCGTCATCTCGGCGAACGAAATTTTATCGACTGCCACTTGCTCGTAGCTCGGCAGCGTGATCGTGTTTTCGGTCGGCGGGGTTTCGCTCGCGCCCAGGCGGTAGACGATGCCCCGCATATCGCGCAGGTCGCGGACATTTTGTCCTGCCGCCAAACGTCGCGCGATGTCCAGAATAGGGCGCTCTCCCATGCCGTAGACCAACAGGTCGGCCTTGGCATCGAGAATGATCGAGCGGCGTACTTTGTCGCTCCAGTAGTCGTAGTGCGCGAGTCTCCGCAAGCTGGCTTCCACTCCGCCTGCCACGACCGGCACGCCCGGATAGGCCTCGCGGGCGCGTTGGCAATAGGCCAAGGTCGCCCGATCAGGACGACGACCGATCTCACCCCCCGGGCTGTACGCATCGTCGTTGCGCACCTTGCGATTGGCGGTGTAGTGGTTGATCATCGAATCCATGTTGCCGGCGCTGATGGCATAGAACAGCCGCGGGCGGCCAAACGTCCGCCACGCCTGGCAGTTGCGCCAGTCTGGCTGGCTGACGATGCCGACGCGAAAGCCTTCGCTCTCCAGCAGGCGCCCCAGAAGCGCCATGGCAAAGCTGGGATGATCGACGTAGGCGTCACCGGTGACGAAAACGATGTCCACTTCGTCCCATCCGCGCGCCGTCATCTCTTCGCGCGACATGGGGAGCGGCGACGTCGGCATGGCACGCATGGGACCGGCCGAGAGCGGTGTGCAGGCATAGTCGGGCCCTGGAGGCGCGTCGAGAATCGGCAGCGGCTTGAACGCGCGCGCGTCCGCGGAGTTGGCCTCGGACGCCCCTTTTCCTTTTGGGGAAGTGGCCGGGCGCGGACGAGCGGGGGACTGGTTTGGCATGAATCGAACCGGCGAACGACGAGGAAACGAACGATATCGCGCGGAGGGCGCGATTCAGTCATTCTAGCCCGCTGCCGTAGTTGCCGATAGTTGATGGATTCGCCGCCGAAACTCACATTTCGTCGGGACGCATAAGCGATATCGAGCCGGCTTCTGGGAAGAGTTGATGCGCTCGATCGATTTCGTCCTCAGAGGAATCGATCGGCATGAAGATCCAATGCACTTCGGTGTCCCCCAGCCATAGCCTCCAGCGGGGGACCGCTGATTGAAAGTACGCTGGATCAAGGCCCCAGCGCGGATGATCTCGCAACCAGGCTTGGCGCGCCCTGATGAATTGCAGCTCCAGACCGAGCCAGATGGCAAACGCGGTTACCACCAGAAACAAGGTTCCCATGCCAAACTGAAACCAGCGGCGGCGGACGGTGGTATTGGGGGTAGCGTCAAGCATGCTTTGATTGTATCCGGCGGTTCCGAACGTTGCGATAATGCGGGCCAGCCGCGGCCAATTCCCTCGACACTCGGCAACACGTGGGACCATTCTTTTGATTGACGTTATGTGCCGTGGCGGCGATATTTGGTGCGTCCTGCAAACCGCCACTTCGGTAACTTCCGCGTTGAGACGCGTTGCCAGTCTTCTCAGGAGTCCGTCGTTATGCCAAGGGGTATCGCGTTGCCTTCGTTAGCCAGACAGTGGCGTGCATTGGTAATTATTTTCGCGGCTTGCCTTGCCGGGGGAGCGATTGCTAATCAAGCGGCCCGCGCTGCTGAGGAAAAACCTGCCGCGCACCCCGCAGCGACTGTGGCGCCGCCAGCTCGCTTTCTGTTCGCCTTGGATCTGGAGGGGCGCGCTCACAACATTGGCGATGGCGACGGGTATCGGGCAGTCGCACTTGTGTTTCTGGGGACCGAATGCCCTCTGTCCCGTGAGTACGTTCCCACGCTCAATCGCTTGGCCGCGGCCCAGGCCGGTCAGCCAGTGAAGTTCTACGGCGTCATCTCCGACGCCAGCGTCTCTCGCGCCGCCGCGCTTAAATTCCAGCAAGAGTTCAAGGTCGAGTTCCCGGTCTTGTTTGATGCCTCGGGCGAGATCGGTAATTTGCTCGCGCCAACACATGTACCCGAGGCGTTCGTACTGGATGCCAATGGCGCGGTGAAGTATCGCGGCCGCATCAATGATTTGTATGGCGAGCCGGGCAAGAAGCGCCCCCAGCCGACAACGCATGAGTTTGCGGATGCTATTGCCGCGGTCGCGGCCGACAAGCCGGTTGAAGTGGCGCAGACGACACCCGTTGGTTGCCCTGTCGAAGGCAAGCATGGCAATGAGGAGCCGCCCACGTTCAACCGCGATATCGCGCCGATCCTGTTTGCCCGTTGTAGCGAATGTCATCGGCACGGAGAGGTGGCGCCGTTTGCGCTGCTTTCGCATGCTGACGCGGCTAAGCGAGCCGAGTTCCTGGCACAAATCGCGCGGGGAGGAAAAATGCCGCCCTGGACCGCCGAACTAGGTCATGGAGATTTCCTGGGCGAGCGGCATTTGACCGAGCGGCAGATTTCGCTATTAGAAGCGTGGGCCAAAGCGGGCGCGCCCGAGGGGCCGGCTGCCGACCTGCCGCCGCCGCCACAGTTCGCTTCGGGATGGCGGCTGGGCAAGCCGAACCTCGAATTGCAGGCACCGGCTCCGTTTACCGTGGCCGCCGACGGGCCGGACATTTTTCAACACTTCATCATTCCTCTGAATCTAGACGAAGACAAAACGATCGTAGGCTTTGAATTTCGGCCAGGCAACGCCGCAGTCGTGCATCACGCGATTCTTTTCCTCGACACGATGGGCGTGGGACGCAAGCGCGATGCCGAGACGCCCGAGCCAGGATATCGCACGTCCGGATCGATCGGTATTCCGGTGGCCGGCATCGTGGGAGTGTGGACGCCAGGCATGACGCCGCGATTCTTCCCGCAGGATATCGGGCTGCCAGTTCGTAAAGGGGCCGACCTGGTGTTGCAGCTGCACGTGCATCCCAGCGGCAAGGAAGAGACCGATCAATCGTCGATCGCGCTTTATTTTGCCGACAAGCCGACACTGCGCAAGATGGCCGGTGCGCCGTTGGTGCTGGGGTCGCTGATGATCGACATCCCGGCCGGATCGCGCGATTACTCCGTCGAATCGTCGGTCACGTTGCCGATCGACGTGACGTTGATTTCGCTGCTACCCCACATGCACCTTGTGGGCAAGGAAATGAAGCTTACCGCGACGCTGCCGGATGGCGACGTGAAGTCATTGGTGTGGATCAAGGATTGGAATTTCTACTGGCAGAACAGTTATATGTATCGCGAGCCGGTGCGTCTGCCGGCCGGCACGCGTCTGGATATTGCCAGTCGGTACGACAACTCGGAGCAGAATCCGCTCAATCCCAGCAGTCCGCCGCAACGCGTTCTATTCGGCAACGGAAGCACGGATGAGATGTGCTTCGGCATATTTCAGGTACTGGCCGAAAATCGCAGCGACGAGCAAAAGATTGGCATGGTGCTGATGCAAAGCGCCTTTAAGCAGTGGAACGAGTCAACGATCGACGCGGAGGGCCGGAAATACATTCTCGACGAGGCTGGCAAGCTATTTGGCACCGATGGCGCGACGTTAAATTCGCTGCTGAATTCTGGCCGCCGATTGCCGCTACGCCCCGCACGGAAGGCCGACGACAAGCCAGCCGAGAACGCGTCGCCGAAAGCCATTGTTGTACCGGGGTGACCCGCGTTAAGAACAATTGGTTCTGCCGCGCGCGGTTGATTCCGACGGACGAGACGAAATGGACACCGGTTGTTTCGTTTTGTTGCGACTACCGTCTTGTGCCTACGGACGTGCGCCGCCGCTGAGCCTTTTTTTCAGGGTGCGTTCGGCAAGCCACAAGGCTTCGGCGACGGCTTGCGACGTCTCCGTGTTTCGCGCGGTCTCGATGGCAAACAGCAGGTCGGCCGCCATTTCCTGGCTGATCGCACCGCGGCGCGAGCGCCTGGTCAGGGCTCCGGCCGCGCGATAACGGACGCGCTCGAAACGATTGGCGAGCAATTCTTCAGCCAGTCCTACGACGGTCTGCGGCAGGTCGTCGGGTGATTCCCGGCCCAGGCATACAGCGACGGCAGTCCCTGTTTCGAGATCGTCGGGCGCGGCGTGCAATATTGCTGCCAATTTACGGGCTGGCGTGCCGCTGGCCTCTTCGACGAGCCGCTCGTCGATTTCGACGCGCGCCTGCCAGTCGTCGATGTCGCGATGCTCTCTGTATTCGGCGATTGCTTTCCGAATGGCGGCTTCCCGACGATGCAAACCCGGATCGGCCGGCAGGGCAATACAGACGCCGGCTAAAAGCATGGCTACGAATAGCCCGCGCGCAACATGTAACGGGCGGAGTCGAATTGGAAACGAAGCGCCCATGGCGGCATCGTAACGAGATCGTTTCGTAACGGCAAATACATTCGGCTCGATTACGTTTGTCGCGACGCGCTAGACTTCCTGTGCTTGTATATGTTTCGCGATCGTGGCGATACGAATAGGATCGAGACGTCCCGGCAGGAGCGAACGTAGCCGATCGGCGGCCGAGGCCATGCCATAACGGATCGCATCAATCACAGATTCTTCGCGCGCGAGCGCGGCTGCGAGGCCGGTGGTTAGGGCATCGCCGCAGCCGATTGGATTCGCGACGGCTTCCACCGCCGGTGGCAGCAGGCGATACAGCTTGTCGGTCGTACTGACCCAGACCGCCGCTTTGCCGCTGGTCACCACAACCCACTGCGCGCCCAGCGAGTTCAGTTTATGCATGGCTGCATGCAGTGCTGTGTCATCCTGCAGCGCATGTCCGACGGTTTGCGCGAGTTCCTCTCGATTGGGTTTCACGACCAGAGGCCGCACTTCGAGCGCCGCCAAAAGTTCCGGCCCACGGGCATCAATTACCGCCAGTGCCGACGTTTGGCGGAGCAGATCGCGATATAAACTGCTAGGAGTTCCAGCAGGTAGCGAACCGGTGAGGACGGCAACGCGGGCCCGGGCCGTTTCGGCTGTGAAGGCGCCGATAAACTCGGCCAACTCCACCGGTGCCAGAGGCCGAGCGTTTTCGACCAGTTCGGTGGTCGTTCCCTCCGCGCGGTTCAAAATAGTCGTGCAAACGCGCGTAGGCTGCTCACAGCCAATCGTGCGCAGTGGGGCGGCCAGCGTGCGGAATTCGGCTTCGATCGCAGCCCGGGCAGGACCGCCCAGGGGCGAAATTGTTAGGTTGGGCACGGACAGATGTGCCAGACCGATGCCGACGTTCAGGACTTTGCCAGAGCCACACCATTGCGCCTGACGCGCACGATTGACGGCGTCGGGCGTAAACGCGTCGAACAGCAAAATCTGCTGCCAAGCCGGCGATAATCCCGCGGCGACAATCACCACATGCGCTCCAAGATCGTTTGCAATTGTTCGTCAAAGATCGCGAAAGGGTTGCCGTCGAGACTGTTGCCGTGCGAGCCTGCTACTAGCGCCGGAATCTGCTCGCGCGCGACGTGAATATCGCGCAATCGCTGAGGCACTCCCACCGTGCGACATAATATGCCGATCCGAGCGACAAATGCGTCGGCGGCCGCTGAATCGCTGGGCCAGTGCTCGTTCCAGATCGTGCGCGCGAGGGTGGCCAGCTCCGCCTCGCAATGAGGCCGATTTGTCGCCAGGGCTACAGGCAACATAATTGCACAAGCCAGACCATGCCGGGTGCGCGCGTGAACACCAAGCGCCGCCGCGACACCGTGCGCAAGACCCAGACCAGAGTTGGCGAGCGCCATGCCGGAAAGAAGGGCGGCGTGCGCCATCGCTTCGCGCGCCGGTCGATTCGCCGGTTCGTTGACCGCCGTCGCCAGCGCCGGCACCGCGCGACGCAATCCTTCGGCGGCTAGGGCACGGGCAATTGGCTTAGCGCGGCGCGAAATGTAGCTTTCGATGCATTGCGTAATGGCATCCATACCACAGGCCGCCGTGGCAGACGGGGGAAGTGTGACCGCCAATTCGGGATCGACGAGCACTACTCGCGGCACCATCAGATCGGATCGCAAACTCTTTTTAAACGGCGGGTCATAGCACGAAATCACTGCATTCTTGGTAGCTTCGGTGCCTGTTCCTCCCGTAGTCGGCATGGCCACTAGCGGAACGGGCGGCACAGTTATCTGCAATCCACGGCCGACTCCTTCTAGATAATCGAGCACGCTGCCGCCCGCGGAATTTGTGACGATCGCCGCGGCAGCTTTTGCCAGGTCGATGACCGAACCGCCGCCAATGGCGATCATTACATCCCCTGCGCTTGCCTCGTGGGCACGCAACCAGTCAACCGCATTATCGACATCCGTCACTTCCGGCTCGCGCGATATCGAGGCTGCCAGAATCGGCTGAAGACCCGCTGCTGAGAGCGCGGTTTGGATCTCGTCGAGCGGTGCGCCGCCGGCGGCGAGGCGTGCGCCCGTAACGAGAAAGGCCCGGCGTGTTCCCAGCGAGCGCGCCAAAGTGCCCACCTCACGCCGCCGGCCCCATCCGAAAGCGATGCGTGGTGGCGCGAAAAAGTCGTAGCCCGCGGCTAGGATATCGGTTGGCGACGTCACGTTGCGCTATGACCTCCTTGTACGACGAGCGGCGTCATTGCCCGGCGGCCGCTTCTGCGGCGGGATTCAGCTCGAGCTGCAAATTCTTGAAGCGCACCTCGGTGGCCTCGCCCGAGTGTAATTGCAGCGCGAAGATGCCGCGCGGTACTCCCGAAGGATCCTTTAGATCGACGCAGGGTTGCCCGTTAATCCAAGTACGGATGTGGTTTCCGGCCGCGGCAATCTCGTAGTGATTCCATTCGCCCGACTTAACGTGTTTTTCGCCCGACTCCTGGCTGAGCAGGCCGCGGCGATTTTCCTCGTACAGCTTGCCCCACCAACCGGCGCCAATATCGGCCTGATAGCCGCGCATTTCGCCGTCGGGCAGTGCTTCGCTTCGAAATTGCGCCCCACTGTTGCCTCGATTGTCGACCAGTTTGACGTCAAACGACAGGCGGAAATCGTCAGCCGCCATTTCGCTGCGCAGAAATTCGTTGCGGGCGAGACCTTGCGTTCGGCCGACGATTTCGCCGTCGTCGACAGACCACAATTGCGGATCTCCTTGCCAGCCAACCAGGTCGCGGCCATTAAAGAAGCTTGCCGCGTTTTCCGCCGTGAGCAGCACCGGCACTTGTTCGGGGCTGGCGAGATAGGAAACGACTGACCGAACTTCGTGATCCGACAGCGGCTTCCAAAGGTCGTCGGGCATCATCGACTTGGGGCTGAGCGTTCGTTCGTCGATCTCGCCCTTCGGGACGACGATCGTCTCGTTCGCAGTGACCAATGTTACGGAATCGTTGTCGTCGCTGCGGACAATTCCCGTTAGCACGCGGCCATCGGTTGTCGTAACGATCGTCGTTTGATACTCCTTGCCAACCAGCGCACTTGAATCGAGCACGTTCGAGAGAACATAGTCGAGGTTGGCCCGGTTCGAGCCTGTCAACTCGGGCCCTACCTTACCCCCAGTGCCGAACAGCGTATGACATTGCTGGCACGTCTTGGCAAAGACGGCGCGGCCCAGCGAGACGTCGGCGCGGGGCAGACCGCGCTTGGCGAGCACTTGTTTGTAATGGGCAATATCTTCGGCCCTGTCTGCGGGGGTGTCGCGCACGGTGCCCCACACATCGCTGATCTTTTGCGAGAGTTTGGCGTCTTTCAAATTGTGCAGCTGACGCACCAGGTCGGCCGATAGGTCGCTGGCGGCGATCTGTTTGTGGGCGACTCCGTCGAGCAGTGCTTGCGCGTAATCGGCACGTGAGGTTAGCGTGGCCAGCGCGTCGCGCTTCTCGGCCAAGCTGAATCGCGGATAAACGTTGATGATCGCGGCCGGCGTGCGGTTGTCTTCGTAATTGGCCAGGCCGCGTAACGCTGCGGATCGCAGGGCCGGGTCGCCCACGAGCGTTTGCAGCGTGGGAGCCAGTCGTGCGTCGCGCACTTTGAGCAAAGCCGTCAAAGCGTTTTGCCGCTGCGCGATGGGAGCCTTCGCATCGGACAGAACGTTACGCATGCTTTCGATGGCCGCGGGGTCACCAAACGTCACGGCCAATGACATGGCTTGCGCAACGGTTGCCGGATCACCGGTTTGTTTGATGCGCACCATCGCCTTTCGCCAATCGGTCGGCATATCAACAGTGCGACGTCCGCGCAGCGCGTCCGAGAGCCCTGCCACCAGCGCGGCCTGCGCGCCCTTGTTGTCGCGGGCGATGATTTGGTCGATCACCGTGGCTATTGCCTCGGGCGTTCCTTGCGACGCAACACGGCGGGCCATAAACGAAGCAACGAGCGGAATATTTCCGTCGAGAGCCAAGGCCAAGGCGCGTGGCGCGTCGCTGCCGGCGAGTGGTTCGGCCGCATACCAAACCATCAGTGGCAAATTGTGATCGCCAGCGTCCTCGGCATGGCGCGCCAAAGCCGCGACGATCTCCCACCGGGCTGCGAGGGGCAGCCGGCCGGCGGCCGAGGCCAGGTACAGTCGGACGACGGGGGAGGGGTCTTGCGCGGCTAGCTGTTTGAATTGTGACAGGACCGTGGCCGGTGGCAGCCCGTTCTCGCAGGCCAATTGCACGGTCCAGCCACGCACCAGCGCGTCGTCATTCGCTAGCCCGCGGGCGATCGAATCTTCGTCGAGCAACTGCCCAGCATGCAACGCCCACAGTGCGCGCAGCCGTCGCGTGGCATCGACTTGGGTGAAGGCCATGTCGACGAGGGATTTTCGCGCTGCCGGATCTTTCAGCCCGCGCTCTTGAATCACGCGCCGCGCGTGCCGGACGTGCCAATCGTTGCGATTCAATTGCGCCGCCACCAGCGCACGATCGTCGAGCTTGCGAATATCGACTGCTTGGTGCGGCGCATTGCCGTAACTGACTTTGAAAACGCGTCCATTCGATCGATCATGTCCCTCAACATTGCCGTGATGGCATTGGTTGCGATCGTACCAATCGATCATATACATCTGGCCGTCGGGTCCGGATTGCAGGTTTATGATTTGCGACCAGCTATCGTTGGCGAATAAAAAATCGGGTGCGCGATCTCCGGAGTAGCCCGACCCCTGCGGCGCGAGCTGATCGACGTTTAGGCGCGCGCCGTGGATGTTGTTCATGAAGAGTTGGCCGCGATACTTCTCGGGCCACGCGCCCCCGAGGTAAATCATCGCGCCGGCATGCGCGTGCCCGCCACCAGCCGCGTCGGAGCGGTTATTGCCCGAGTGGGGAGTATTGCCGATCCAGTGCCGATGCAGGGCGATGGTCTTGATATCGTCGTAGGTGTAAGGGTTGAAATGCGCGCCGGCTTGGCGCTGGTAACGCCCACCTTGAATGACGTGATACAAGTGCGGAATGACACAGGCGGTCAAAAGGGCTTGCCCCTGCTCGTTGAAGTCGATCCCCCAAGGATTGCTCGTCCCTTCGGCGAAGACTTCAAAAATATGTTTTGTCGGATGATAGCGCCAGATGCCGGCGTTGATGCGCACGCGATGGTCCTTCGGAGTGCCGGGCTTGCCGACTTGAGAATGCGTGAACACGCCGTGGCAGCCATACAGCCAACCATCGGGTCCCCAGGTAAACGTGTTGAGGGTCTCGTGTGTGTCTTCGTATCCCCAGCCGTCGAGCAGGACCTGTGGAGGGCCGTCGGGGTGATCGTCTCCGTCGGCGTCGGGAATGAAAAGAAACTCCGGAGCGGCCCCCACCCATACACCGCCGAAACCGATCTCGAATCCGCTGACCAAATTCAAATTGTCGGCGAACACCTTGCGCGTGTCGAAATGCCCGTCGCCATCGGTATCTTCGAAAATCAGCAATCGATCGTGCGCTTGATCGCGCGGCACACGGATGGGATACGAATAGGCTTCGGCCACCCACAACCGGCCGCGATCATCGATGGCCTGAGCGATCGGTTGTTCGACGTCGGGCTCGCCGGCGAACAGAGTGACGCGAAAACCCTCGGGCACGGTCATCGTGCGGGCAGCCTCCTGGGGGTCGAGGCCCGCGTGAGCATAAACATCGAGTGGCTGTGGGACGACGACATTCGGTATCGCCGGTTTGGCATCGTGCAAGCAGAAGTCATCAAAGTTAAGATGCCCCCATCCGCCGGAGTTCTCATCGACAAGCCGCAAAAAAATCTCCTTGCCGACTTGGGCCGATAGGTCCACGACGACGGCCTTGAGGTTTTCGGTGTCGTCGCCTGAAATCTGATAGACGGGTTTGCGCGTCTCGGCGGCGATGATCTCGACGCGTGTCGACGGTTGAGAACCGCCCGCCACCAGAAAGCTGGCGTAGGGTCGCGTGACTTTAAACGGGCGCGAAGTGAGCGTGCCTTGTGGTCCATCTCCCGCGACCTCGAAAGTACCTACCCAATAATCGCCCTCGTGATCGCTGCGCATATCCGCGCGTCGCGCGTGTACGGCATCTCCTTTGGTCGGTTGGCCTCGGAACGCTTCGCCCGTGGCTTGCCAATCGCGCAAATCGCCGGTCTCGAAATCGAAGTTCAGCGGTTGCCCCTTGTCATCCGCGGGCAGTTGTCCACCGCGGTGTGCGGGCGACTCGGGCTGTGCGGCCTGTGCGCGCGGACTGAAGGTCAGAAAACAAAGAGCTACGATGGCTACACGTTGCGCGACCGACGATTGGTTCGTGAACTGCGTCATGGCTGCGATGGTCCAGGAAAACGGCCAAGGGATAGGGACGGACTTGCGGCGCCAAATGGTTGGATGTGTGCCAGGCCCGCCGGCGACGGCACGGCCCACCTAGAGTAACACATCAAAGCGGGCTATGCCCCCTGTTTGTCCAATGCATCCAGCGCGCAAAAAAGCACCGCGTCGTGGGGACGCGGTGCTTGGAAAAACAGCCGTAACGCGTGGCGTTAGTTGCCGCCGGGCAGCTTGCCCTGCTTGATCAACTCGCCGAACGTGGGGGCATTCGGATTGTCCGGATTCGATTTCTCGGCGGCTACCGTGTCGAGAGCTGCTTGAATCTTTTCCTTGTTCTTGGCGTCCTCTTTCTTGTCGAGCAGCTTGTCGAGCGCCATGCCGTAAGCATTGCGAACCTTCTTGTCATCCTTGCCCTCGGCGTTCTTGCCGTGGCAGAGATTGCAATTGGCCTTCTTCACGGCTTCGACGAATTCCGCATTGTTTGAATCCTTGACGTACTTGGCGTCGAATTCGTCCTTGAACGGCTTGATCGCATAGGCGGTGTTCAATGACACGCCCAGCACCAAGGTCGCAATCACGAGAGTCGAAACAATCTTCTTCATGCACACTTCTCCCAATTACTCGAGGTTTCACGAACGCGTCGGCATCAGGCCTGGCGGCCAATCGATGCCCGGCTCGTTTGTCAGGGTGTTTCCGACGGCAATGCAGCACCCTGCAGGGCTGACCACTGGACAGTGGTCCTCCCAACTTGCGCCGGAAGGTGTCAGTCTCGGGTGAGCACGTCAGCGGTCGGTCTCAGGCGGGGGTCAACGCGTCCGCATCAAGCAGACGTGAGACTTTGTGGTGGGCAACAATCCAGCTGTGACCGCCACGAACAGTAAAACCCCGGCGCGATGAAGTGTCAAGTATTGGCCACGTCCGCGCATCCCTGATACCCAATTGGAACGGTGCGGGCGCGGGGGACAAGGTTCCACTAAGGCTCTATGCCAGGACCCAGCGGCCTGGAATTATTCGGACGACGTTGCGACTCGCGCGGGCGAACGAAGGGCGGTGGATCGGGGGGTAGGGTCGGCAACTTGCGGCGCTCGAACCCTACCTCGCCAAGGTCGCTAGCAATATATGGTCCGGCCGGGCCGCGCAACCGATCGGCGAGGACGAAATCCTCGGGCCGTAACATGTCGATGGGCTGATCCTCGATCGAGGCACGCTTCCAAGGGCGCTCGCTCGACGCCACGAGCTTATCACCCGCGCCCATCTGCGATTGCCATTGCAGTGCCGTGATCAATCTCGGCTGCGTGGCGGCGTTCAGGTCGACGAGATGCCAAAATACGGAAAAACCCTGGCAGAAATTCCGGTCGCCGCTCCACTGGAATTGTTGTTCGAGCATGGCAGTGCGTTGAGGCCCGCGCTGCTCGACCAGCGGCGTGTCGCGCGTGATCAAGAAGCTATTGGCACAGTTCACTTCTGTTTTCAGCAAATGGGGCGCGTCGGCGGCTGCGATTAGGCGAATCAAACCGCCCCCGGCGATAGCCGTCAGATGGTTGAGCCGGATGTCCACGCGCTCGCCGGCTGGAGGGCTAGTCGATGTTCCCTCGGCCAGAAAGAACGCTTCCGTTATCGCCAGGAAGCCATTTTCCCAATCGAGCGCAATCGGCTGCGCGTCGATCGAGCGGACGAAAATGGCCTCGCCACGTACGATGCAGTTCTGAAGGTCGAGGTTCACCGGGTGAACAGGAGGCGACTCGGGCGTCTTCATCATTGTATCGACGCCGGGCGCAGCCTTGATGTCGAAGAACGAGACGTTGCCGTGGAAACCCGTTCCGCCGTCTTCTGGGTTGCGGATGGTGAGGGTGCATCCGTCGAGCCGCAACTGCTCTGGCTGGCGCGTTTCGAACAAAGACCATCCGTCAGCTGTCGACTCGCGGGGAATGTCCAAAACCAGGCCGATATCGCGCAGGCTCAGCCGGCCGCCGGCCACGGTGATCATGCTGCGGCCGAATCCGGTGATTCCCAGACGCCCGGTACGGAACGCGACGATGGGCTGAAATCCTTCACCGGCCCGAATCGTCAGCTTCAAGTTGGAAAGCTCGATAGGGTCTTCTTCCCGTACGTCGTTGTAGCGGAGTTCGATCACATCGTTGTTCTTGGCCGCGCTGCAAGCAGACTTCAGGCTGGCGAATTGCCGCGGTGGGCCGCCGTCGCTGCTGAGGATGGCCGCGACCGTTGGACGTACTGCCGGCAACGGATCGTCGGCATTGGTTGTTTCAGAATTCGGCCGTCGAGCGATGCTTTCGACGGGTTGCCGAACTTCGTCCGGCTGACGGTCCGTGCCGCGTGGCGACCCGACCGACAGGTCTGCTTGTTCTTGGGGAGCGGCCGTGATGCCGAAAGATGTGTCCGGATCACCCACGGTCGCGGCGCCTGCCAAGTCCGCGGGGGGAGGGGACGACGTTTTTGACTTACCGGGCGAAGCGGGTATTTCGGCCGTCGGTTCGATATTCGAAGCGCGGCGCACGTTGGCGTCCGATTCTGTATTAACCTGGGTCGGCGCCTGTACCGTGTCGTTGGCCGGTGTCACGGGATTTCTTGGCGGCACACTCACTGATTTATCGTCAGAGGCGGTGGTGTCGGACGTAGCGTCCGTTGCCAACGCGTCTGGGGAGTGAGCTTTGGTGCTTGGCTGCTCGGCGGTCTCACGGCGTCGGGCGGCGATACGATCTGGGGCAATTGGCGCGGGCGTGCCGCGCGAATGTGAAAGTTCGGCGTCGGGCACGACGGACACCGACAAGGAGCTTGACCATTCCAGTCCCAGCACAATCATTGCCAGAGCGGCTACGGGTAAGAGCCAAGGAAGATGACGCTCCCAGAGCGCTCGATTGTCGCTCTGGGGTGCCAGCCAGAACTGTCCGGTGGTGAAAGGCTGTAGATTCAACCGATCGGCGAGCAGCAACAGCTCGCCGATCAGCTCGCCAGGCTCCTGAAAGCGCCGGCGTGGATCTTTGGCGAGCATACGACGCAGCAACTCGGCCAGCGCGTCGGGCACGGCCGGATTGAACTGGCGAGGATCCGGAACGTCGTCGGCCTGGTGCTGCAACAACTTTTGTAGCACCGTCCCCTCGGGAAACGGTGGCCGCGCCGTCAGCATGTAGTACAGCGTGCATCCCAACGAATAGATGTCGCTGCGCACATCCGCCATGCGCGGATCACGGGCCTGTTCTGGCGAAATGTAATCGAACGTGCCCAGCGTCACACCGCTGGCTGTCAGATCGTCGTTGGCGGTTCGGGCGTGCAGCCGCGCTAACCCCATATCGACCAGTTTCGCGCGTCCCTCTTCGGTAACGATAATGTTCGATGGCTTGATGTCGCGATGTACGACACTGCGCTGGCTGGCGTGCGCGAGGGCTTCGGCGATCTGCAGGGTGAAACTCACCGCGTCCCCCAGCGGCAGCGCGCCCTGGCGCTCGACCAGTTCACGAATGTTCACGCCGCGGATGAACTCGAACACGATGAAGTTCAGGCCCTGGTCTTCGCCTACATAGTAGACGCGGGCGATGTTCGGATGGTCCAAGCGGGCGGCCGACTGGGCCTCGACGTGAAATCGTCGGCGTGTTTCGTCGTCGGCTCCCTGCGCGCGGGAGAGGACCTTGAGTGCCACTTCGCGGTCGAGCATCGTGTCTCGCGCGCGGAAAACGGCCCCCATACCGCCGCCGCCGACGTACTCGAGCAGCTCGAAGTGCCCCAGCCTGTCGCCGGCCAACAGCTTGCCCAACTCGAACGGTTGCGGCGGTCTGGTAGCGATCTTTACCGGATCGGTCGGCAGCCGGTCGGAAATGACCGTCATGTCATCCGGCTGTGAGGTGGTCTTGGCGGGCGCAATCGACGAGCCTCCCCCCGGCGGCTGTGGAGCCCCCGCTGAGTCGAAACGCACCTGGCTTGATCCCGATTGGCTCATACGGTTACGTGTCGGGCAGTGAACGAACCGCCACGCGTACGGCAGACGGCGGTCCCGGCCGACGCGCCCCATTGTGGCATGCGTACCTGGCCGGGGGCGGACGAACGTCCGGTAGACTTGACCATCCCACGACTCTGTTTCCGGCTTCCATGATAGTTCACGCCGCACGGCACGGTCAAAGAGAAACGGCAGGGCCGATGCGAATGGGACGGCGATGTGGTCTCGGCTCGTTACGGGACGCTCATTTCCAGCAGGCAGACAGGCTTTCCCAGCGAAGTAGGTAGCTCACGAACTTTGTTGCCCAGGGGGTATAGGCCTTTTATACTGGCCGAACTCTCAGTCCGAGCCCTTCGCACGTGCAAGCTCGAGCCCAAATGCGTCCGTCACACGAGGAAAGTCCATGCGCAGAGAAACTGATCGACGAGAATTCCTGGTTCGGTCCGGTGCGGCCGCGGCCGCCGCGATGTTACCGCTGGGCCGACAGGCTGTCGCTGCTGATGCAAAGAAGCCCGCCTTCGAGATTTCACTGGCCGAGTGGTCGCTCCACAAGACGTTGTTTGGCGGCAAGATGAAGAACCTTGATTTCCCGGCGGCGGCAAAGAAGGACTACGGCATTGAGGCCGTCGAATACGTCAACCAATTCTTCAAAGATAAGGCCAAGGACACCGACTACCTGGCCGACCTCAAGCAACGCGCCGGCGATGCGGGGGTCAAGAACGTCCTGATCATGATTGACGGCGAGGGCCAGCTGGGCGATCCGGACGAAGTGAAACGAAAAAAGGCGGTCGAGAACCATTACCCTTGGGTCGAAGCAGCGAAATTCCTGGGTTGCCACGCCATTCGTGTCAACGCCGCCAGCAAGGGGAGTTACGAAGAGCAGATGAAACTGGCCGCCGATGGGTTGCGTCGGGTCGCCGAATTCGGCCGCGATCATCAGATTAATGTCATTGTCGAGAACCACGGCGGGCTATCGTCCAACGGGGCTTGGCTGGCTGCGGTGATCAAGCAGGTCGATTTGCCGAATTGCGGCACCCTGCCGGACTTTGGCAATTTCCGCGTTTCAGCCACCGAGACATACGACAGATATAAAGGAGTGGCCGAACTGATGCCGTTTGCCAAGTCGGTCAGTGCCAAGAGTCACGATTTTGACGACGCCGGCAATGAGACCCAAATCGACTATCTCAAAATGATGAAGATCGTCGTCGATGCCGGATACCACAATTGGGTTGGCATCGAGTACGAGGGTTCCCGCCTGCCGGAGCCCGACGGCATCCTGGCAACCAAGAAACTGCTGGAGCGCGTCCGAGGGGAGTTGTCGACCTGACGTCGGCGATTAACTCGCGTCTTGCTACTGGTCGACTTGCAATCACCCAAACTACCCAACCTCGAAGGCCGCGTCGGCTGACCTCAGTCGACGCGGCTTTTTTCGTTTTTGCCAGCGCTCGGCGTTACGGCCGATGGTCTTTCTCGGAGAACTGCATTGATTTCTGTTCTTTTTCTCAAG